>JABSRT010000006.1 GCA_013214945.1 Gammaproteobacteria bacterium | reverse complement strand
AGCCATGATCAAACTCTTCAATTAAATTTGATTTTTACGTTCGTTAGAACGACTCAATGAATACTAGCTTAACCTCTCATTACCCGAAGATAACAAGTGTTACGCTTTTCATAATTTGACTATTTCTAGTCTCATGTGAACATATTCAATAAGTAATTTTCTTTCCGAAGAAAGAGTCGATACTTACGTCAAATGCCCACACAGTTTATTTGAATACTAATTGTTAAAGAACGTTTTAACTCTACTAACTTAATACCGAAGTAATTAGCTAGGAGTAGCGCTTAGAACCCTGTGGCTCATTGCGTTGGGAGGCACATAATACGCTTTCCCGATTCGAAGTCAACGTTTAATTTAAGTTTCTTTTAACAAGAAGTTAAACCAAATTATAATCTTCTCTGACCCGCTTGGTAACTTGCTTCGTATTAGATACTTAGTAAGCTGCTTCCCCGTTTCAATGAGGCGCATTATAGGGATATATCAGGGCTTGGCAAGGGTTTATTTTGGTTTTTATAAAAAAACTCACAAACGGTTATTTAACCACCTAAAGTGGTCTATTTTACGTACAAAGCGATGAATGAGGGACTGTAATCAATAATGAAGCACTATATTTAGTAACTTTAGCTTACCTACTGCACGTTATTTGAACTATTTTATTGCACTAACTAGCCAGTTGCTTAAAAGATCTCTATGATGTGACGTTTAAGTTTATATTTTTCTTCATTAATTTGGATTATTTTTATGAAATCAAATAAGTTGTTTCCACTTATCGTCACCGGGATGCTCGCCATTGCCGGTTTTTTCATTTTACCTATTATAGATAGTAGCTTTGCCGACTCTAGTGTTGTCTTTGCCATTGGGATTATTTTAGGTGGCACCACAGTCTTTTTACTAACGGCTCCTTCTAGCGCGGCGAGCCCAACCATCACTACAGCCGACAGCGATGAAGATGAAGATGAACGTCAAACGCTATATGTAGGTAACCTTCCTTATCGCGCCAACGAAACTATTGTTCGAGAGTTATTTGAACACTATGGTTCAGTTTATTCTGTAAGGTTAGTCAAAGATAAGCAAACCGGCCGTCGTCGAGGTTTTGGCTTTGTAACGATGAATAGCCAAGGAGCTCAAGTCGCGATGACTTCATTAAACGATAATGAATTTCAAGAACGAGTTCTAAAAGTTCGTGAAGCCAAAGACAAGACGTCTCCAGACAATCCAGCACAAACTAGCGACTAATATGTACTAACTCATTCAATCCTTCATTTTTTAATGAATGGTCGAGTGATTCGTCTTGATACACTTTAGTATACAAAGCTCGGTAGCGTACTTCGTTACCGAGCTTTTCTGTTTTAGCCAGCGCATAAACTCGCTTGGCTATCGCCTGGCCAGAATCGATTAATGTTACCGTTTGCGGTATCACCATGGTTAGTTGCTTTTTTAGCAAGGGAAAGTGAGTACAACCTAATACTATTGTATCAACCGTATTAATCAGCGGATGGCACACGCTAGCTAATCGCTCCAAATCAATCGACTGCCCTCGAAAGGCCTGTTCAGCCATTAGGACCAATTCGTTGGTTCCGACCTTAATCAATGAACAATCTGATGCAAATGAATCGGCTAATTGAGCAACATAATCTCGATTAATAGTCCCGTGGGTAGCAAGCAGTCCAATTACTTTATTTTTTGATAATAATGCGGCGGGTTTTATCGCTGGCACAACCCCGATAACAGGGATTGATAAATGTGCTCTTAATGCGGGCAATGCAATGGTACTTGCCGTGTTACAAGCGATAACTAATAATTGAGGCTGGTTTTGCTGTACCACCTGACCAATTAATTCGACAAGTCGATCAACTAACTGACGTTCACTTAAGCGCCCGTATGGATAATGAAGATTATCAAATAAGTAATCAATGGAAATGTTGGGTAACAACTGCTTTATTTCGCGAAAAACGCTTATGCCGCCGATCCCCGAATCGAACATTAATATTTGACCAGCCAAAAAAATCACCACACAGGATATAAACGATAAGCGCCAATTATCTCAAATGCCGCTGGTTTCACAAGCTTAATCGTTCAATGCGTTAAGTAACTGCTGATTAAAATCATTAAAGCCTTGAGTCGCTGACGCTTGCAATCCTTCGATTAGTTTAACCTGCTGGTCGGCAACATCATTCATTAACTGTTTTAGGTTATCGTTGTCAAACAAACCATCGGCTTGCTTAGCAATACTATTAAGGTCTTTAATATACGGTGAAATAGTCGCGATTGGCGATTCATTACTACCTTGGCTATAGTGTTCAACGATTGCTACTTGCTTTACTTCTTTAAAATCAAAAGAAAACTGAGCTATTTCTTGATCGTCAAATCCTAGCTCTTGCGCTTGTTGCCACGCTTTTTCGACATCACCATTGAAAAATTCATCAGCGAGCTGGCTAATATCTTTTACTAAGCTGGTCACCGCTTGAAGCTCGTCTTGATCTAAATCGCCATCAATTTCAAAGCTAAACGAGCTGCTTTGATTATAATTAATTTGCTGATTCAGTTTGCCATCAGCTATTTGTTGCTGTTGTGACAAGCTCGTAAGGTTAGAAAAATTGATATTAATGCTGTCGCCGTCTTGAGTGGTAATAGAAACGCTAGCTTGCTCCTGCTCCAGTAAATCAATTTGTTGATTACTAATCCCCTGGACTAGCTGCTCACTGGCTTGCGGGAATAGTTGATTCTCAAGCTCGGTTAAAGAATTCTGGATGGCGTCATAGCTTTTATTAATACCCTCTTCAATATCTTTGGTATAAATGTCGAATCCTTTAAGTTCTTCTCTCGCTTGTGAAAATCCTTGATCAATGCCACTGCGTGCCTGACTTAACAGCTCATTAAGTTTTTCATCACTGGCGCCCCCTTCTCTTGCCCCAATAATAATACCGGACACAAAATCCATCACGTTTTTGGCGACTTCTTCAAAATCAAACTCAAAAGGTTTAACCTCGATCTCATCCAAGGCTTGGCCGTTTTTGATGCTGACCGATGTGCTAGAAAACGACTCGTACGAAAACGATTTATCGATAGTAAGCTTTTGGTTTAGTGAAGCCATCAGCATTTTTGCACCAATAATTAACTTTTGGTTACGATCGAAACTTACGGTGACTTTATCATCACTGCTTTGTGTTTTGTTTACCTGAGGTTGTTCAGCGCCGTTTTGTACTTTGTCGTGTCCTTTGCCAGAGTGCACTTTATCGTGCCCTTTGCCAGAGTGAATATGCTGGTTGGCTGCGCTATTGACTGGGTTAATATTCATTTGTTCACCTTTTTAATTTGAACTGCACTGAACCTATCATCCTTTATCGGCAACAAATACTAGAACTTGAGCTATTTTGCTCACAATTCACCCAGTTTAGACTGGACAAATAATCCAATTGACTTAAAATCTGCGCCTTAAATTGATTGTAACATTGTAGGAATTCCAAATGATCCCAGGTCAGGTCGACGTCGCCAATTACCAACAGCAATTAACCGAAAAATCTGAGTTTTTGGTTGAACGCTTTAAAGAGTTCACGATTCCTAACTTAGAAACATATCCGTCTGAACCTTCTCATTATCGTTTACGTGCTGAATTTCGAGTTTGGCATCAAGATGAAGACCTTTATCATATCGTATTTGATTCGCAGACCAAGGAAAAAGTCCGTGTTGATCAATTCCCATCAGCGTCACAACTGATTAATGATGTAATGGCGAGATTGATGACGGAGCTGCGTGACAACCAGGTATTACGCCGTAAATTATTTCAGATTGATTACCTGTCGACTCTCAGCGGTGAGATTACCGTGTCAATGCTCTACCACCGCCAACTTGACGATGCTTGGCAACAAGAAGCCATCGCATTAAAAGAGCGTTTAAATAAAGAATTTAATTTACAAATTATTGGCCGCGCCCGCAAACAGAAGATTTGTTTAGACCGCGACTATGTGATCGAAAAATTACAAGTGGCTGGCAACGAGCTTATTTATAAGCAAGTCGAAAATAGCTTTACCCAACCGAACGGCGGCATTAATCAAAAAATGCTTGAATGGGCATTAGATATTACCAAAGACGCCAGTGGTGACTTGCTTGAGCTGTATTGCGGCAACGGTAATTTCTCACTGGCATTAGCCAAGAATTTCAATAAAGTATTAGCCACTGAAATAGCCAAGCCCTCTGTTGAGTCTGCGCAATACAATATTGCAGCGAATAATATTGATAATGTGACGATTATTAGAATGGCGGCGGAAGATTTTACCGAAGCGCTAAAGGGAACTCGAGAATTCAATCGGTTAAAGGGCATCGATTTAACCAGCTTCGACTGCAACACGATTTTGGTCGATCCACCACGAGCCGGCTTAGATCTCGATACCTTAAAAATGATTCAAGGATATGAAAATATTATTTATATTTCATGTAACCCGGATACGCTGGCAGACAACTTAAGCACCCTAGCACAAACCCATCACATCGAAAGGTTTGCGCTATTTGATCAGTTCCCATATACCCATCACATGGAGTCTGGGGTTTACCTGACCAAAAAGTAGATTTTTCATATTAAATGGGGTTATTTACTAAATAGCCCCATTTTATGAAACATATAAAAAATAATCGCCATGCACACCATCAGCGGTAAGAAGTTATTGCCTATTTCGGGAAAGGCAACCCGGATAAAGACTGAATAGCCCAAGGCTCCTACTAAGAAACTCGCACCCGTTAATACCGGGATATCCCCATCAAGCGCCCGCGACTGATATTCATCAAGCATGCAATAAAAAGCCAAAATACAGGCCACTATTGGGAAAATAGAAAAAGAAACTTGTTCTAAGGTTAAACCGGCTAAAGTTGCATTTGCGCTTGCTCCAGCCAGCAGTGAAAAAATTAACACTTTGTTTTCTTGTAGTGACATTGTGGCCATGAATTAACTCTCCATATTATCGTCAGTAAGGTTGCTTGTAGACATTTGAAATGAACCAATTGCGATCATATTCAATTGGGTAATTACTCGCTCGGCTAATCCTTCACGCGCTTCTAGCGTCATATCGAGCGCTTCAGCCCCAGCATTAAATACAATAATTAACATAGCTTCACATTGAATAGTAGCTAATGTTTTATCTAGTTCGGTATTTTGGACCAAATAATCTGTTAATTCTTCGACAAAATGGCGTATTTCACGATTAACCGCTTGGCGGAATGCTGCTGAATTACCAGAACGTTCCTGCAATAGTAGCCTAAAAACGTTTGGACTTTGTTCAACAAACTCCATAAATGTTTCGGTTGAAATTCGAATGACGCTGCCGCCCTTGCGGATCCGTTGCCGTGCCTTGCGCATTAGTTGGCGCAGCATCAGCCCCCCCTCATCGACTAGGGTCAAACCAAGCTCATTCATGTCTTTAAAGTGGCGATAAAATGAAGTTGGTGCAATGCCCGCTTCTCGTGCAACTTCCCGTAAACTTAAATTGGAAAAACCATGCTCTGCAGATAGCTGATTAAACGCAGCATCAACCAATGAGCGGCGGGTTCTTTCTTTTTGTTGAGCTCGTATTCCCATCAACTATTACCATATACCGTTAAATTCTTGTCGCTAGAATAATATGCAAGGCCGACCCAAACAACTGCATTTTAGATAAAATCGAGACAATAATGCCCACAACAGCTAAAACTTGAAGTGAGCCACCATTTAAGCGTACACTTGTACGCTATTATTAAGAAACTGGATCGACCATGACAAAACCACCTCTTCTTTGGGGCAACGTAATTCTATTTTCAACGACGTTGGCCGCGACATTATTGCTGATCCCTTGGTATCAATTAAGTTATGGTTTTGAAGCCACAATTATTGTAGCTGCGGTATTAAGTTTATTTTTTTGCGGGATGTCTATCACCGCAGGTTATCACAGATTATGGTCTCACCGAACCTACCAAGCACATTGGAGTGTCAGGTTATTCTTTGCAATTGGCGGTGCCTTTGCTCTGCAAAACTCCGCGCTGCATTGGAGCAGTGACCACAGAACCCACCACAAATTTGTAGATCATAATGAAAAAGACCCTTACAGTGCTAAACGAGGATTTTGGTATTCACACATTGGCTGGATGTTAAGAAATTACGATATCGCCACCTATGATGATTACAGCAACGTGCGTGACTTGCAAAAAGATCCTATTGTGATGTGGCAACACAAGTATTATCTGGTTTTAACCCTCGCTACTAATGTTGGCTTCACTGTACTTATCGGTTGGTTAAGCGGCCAGATGGTCGCCAGTATTATTGCGGTTGGCTTTGCTCGTTTAGTTTGCAGCCATCACTTTACGTTCTTTATTAACTCGTGGGCTCATATGTGGGGTGACCAACCCTACACCGATAAAAATACCGCCAAAGACAATTGGTTATTAGCGATATTCACCCATGGTGAGGGTTACCATAACTTCCATCATATTTTTGAGTCAGACTACCGCAATGGCATCAAGTGGTACCATTACGATCCAACTAAATGGTTAATCAGCCTATTAGCGTGGGCCGGATTAGCCACAAAGTTACGTATTACGCCACCGCAAAAAATAGAACAAGCGAAATTGGCCATGATCTTACAGCGCAGCCAACAGCGCTTAGCTCAGCACCATAACGTTGAAGAGCTAAAGCTAAAATTACAGCAGGAATACGAGCAGCTGGTCCTAAAAGTGAATCAGTTTTATCAATTAAAGAAAAAGTTATTTGAAGATCAAAAAAGCTTACTGCTCAAAGAATATGATCACATGACTATCAACAATCAACTTAAAGAGCTTAACAGCGCGATTAAGTTGCAGAAAAAAGCTTGGCTAAAACTGGCTAACGCTTAAGTTTAAACTTCGCCTCTTCATTCTTTGTTCATAATGGAACGGTCTCCAAGGCCGCTCCGTTATTTAAACTGCCGGGGCAACCCATATTTAACTTCAAATACTTCATCACAATTTTTTGCAATAAATTGACCGAGCATCCCCGATAAGTCGACAAATCTTCGCGATAACTTATCAGCAGGGATCACCCCACTGCCAACATCATTTAAGACAAAAACAATATTGGCGTCGAGTGTAAAGAGCTGTTCAAGTTCTGCTATTAACAGCTCTTGCGAGCGCTCAATATTATTAAATATCCACATTGAGACACAATCAATTAAATACGTCTTGCCCGGCTCTATCACCTGCGGTAAATCCCGAGGCTGCTCTATCGTCTCAAAATACTCACGGCGCTGGTCAATATGGTCGTCAATGCGCTGTTGCATTGCTACGTCGTTATATGAGTTATCATAAGTTGCCAAATACACGGGTTTAGTCGTCGCCAACTCAATAGCTTTGGCCTCAGCCAACGCACTTTTACCACTTTTCTGGCCACCGAAATACAAGATATACATTAAATTATTACCTGTGCTTTAAACTATTAATAAAATCGAACAATACCTCGGCACTGTCGTCGACAATGTTAAATTGCTGCGCTTTACTTAACGCAATAATTCCCTGTAATTGCATCACTAAAAATCGACTAACCTTCGCTGGCTCAATATCATCGGTCATCTCGCCTTTAACAATCGCATGCGTTATTAACTGACTAAAGGCTTGCTCTAATAACGCAAACAAATTGCTAGCATGGGCTAACACCACCTCGTCGGTTAAGCCGCACTCTAAGACCGCATTTTGAATAAAACAGCCATTAACGTTGTGCCGTTTAGCAGCGATAAATTTTTTAATAAAGCTAATTAATTGTTCGCTACCAGCTTGTTGTTCCAACAACTGACTAATCGAGGGCCTCGACACTGTTTCGAGATAACAAGTCAGCGCTTGGCGGTATAAGGCTAATTTGTCGCCATAAGTATTATACAAACTAAAGCGGTTAATCCCGAGATGATTGACCAAATCAGCGATCGAAGTTTGGGCATAACCTTGGCGCCAAAACAATTCCATTGCCGCAATTAATGTTTGCTGCCGATCAAAATTTAAGTGCCTTGCCATACTACCTCGGTAAAATTAATTCTTGACTGATTAGTTAGTAATTTATAAATTATAACCTAAACGATCGTTTAGTTAAGTAAAAAGGAGACCAAAATGAAACTATATGAATTTGCACCAGCACCCAATGCCGTTAGAGTTCGGATCTTTATTGCTGAACTAAATCTCGAGATCGAGCGGGTTCATGTCGATACCCGAGGTGGTGAAAACTTAAGTGTCGAATTTAAGAAAAAATCGGTTAATGGTAAAATTCCATTACTGGAATTAGACGACGGCACCACTCTTTGTGAGTCAGTCGCCATTTGCCGCTATCTTGAAAGTACAGTGGAAACCCTTTGTTTGGCGATACAGCGTTAGAACAGGCTCAAGTAGAAATGTGGCAGCGAGTTGTTGAGTTTCAAGGCCTAGTACCTGCTATGCAAGCTTTTCGTAATATTACAGGCTTGTTTAAAGACCGAGAAAATATTGTTGAGGCGTGGGGCGTAGAATCGCGCTTGCGCTTAGTGGAGTTCTTGCCGACTTTAGACCAACGACTTGCTAATAGTCGCTACCTAGCAGGTGATAACTTTTCCATTGCTGATATTACGGCCTTTTCGATGATCAGATTCATCAAACTGCTTAAGATTGAACTCGATGATTCGTTACCTAATTTACAGCGTTGGTTTGAACAGATAGCTCAACGACCATCAATTAAAGCACTGGACTAAGGGTCGCTAACTTCACAATTGATTGAGGAAATTATTAACTCGGATGCAATAAAGCAGCTCTCATGATGGGATCATACAGAGCTGCTTTATGGTTTTTAGACTTTAACGCGATTAACAATAAACATCATCATCGCTTGCAAGACTGGATCGTCGCTTTTTTGATGGCCCATCGCCCAAGCAAATAAATCGGGATCTTCACATTCGAGCAAGCGCTCAAATGTTTGCTTGTCGTTGGTGCTTAACTCATCCCAAGCATCTTCCACAAACGGCATAAAAAGAACATCTAGCTCTAACATGCCACGGCGGCATGCCCATCTTAATCTCGGCTTTTCTAACGACATTTTTTCTCTCTCTATTGCCAGCGACAATTAAATCGCAACGGGGGCTTTAATGTGCGGATAAGGATCGTAACCACTAATCTCAAAGTCTTCAAACTTGTAATCAAAAATCGAATCCGGTTTACGATTGATCGTTAACGTTGGTAAGGCGCGAGGCTCTCGTGACAGCTGAAGGTCAACTTGCTCCATATGATTACTATACAAATGGGTATCGCCACCAGTCCAAATAAATTCACCAACTTCTAAACCGGCCTGCTGAGCTAACATATGGGTTAATAACGCGTAACTAGCAATATTAAAAGGTAAACCAAGGAACACATCACAGCTGCGCTGGTATAACTGACACGACAATTTACCGTCAGCTACATAGAATTGGAACAAGCAGTGACACGGTGACAATGCCATTTGATTAAGCTCGCCGACATTCCAGGCACACACAATCATTCTGCGAGAATCAGGATCATCGATTAATAACTTAACCAACTCACTAATCTGATCGATATGTTGGCCATCGGGAGTCGGCCAACTGCGCCATTGTTTGCCATAAACAGGCCCTAAGTCGCCGTTATCATCGGCCCATTCATCCCAGATTTTAACCCCGTGCTCAGTCAAATAAGCAATGTTGGTATCGCCATTTAAAAACCACAATAATTCATGGATAATTGAACGAAGATGACATTTTTTAGTAGTAACCAGCGGGAAACCTTCGGCCAAATCGAACCGCATTTGATGACCAAATATCGAACGAGTTCCAGTGCCAGTACGGTCGGCTTTATCACTGCCGGTCTCTAAAATCTGTTGCATTAAATCTAAATAAGCTTTCACTATTTTTTCCTACTCTCTGGCCCTTTGTTACCAAGGGCCGCTGACTATTTAACTGTGTTGCGGCTGCGACTTGTGCTTGGCGTAACCATTAATTATTAAGAACAAACCACCGACCAACATCGGAATCGTTAGCAACTGTCCCATGCTTAAATTCAATGTTAGCAGCCCTAAATGAGCATCGGGTTCACGGAAAAATTCGACAATGAAACGACAAAGCCCGTAACCCAATAAGAACATTCCGCTAATAACACCAAGTGGGCGCGGTTTGCGACTAAATAAATATAATACCAAAAACAAGCAAAAGCCTTCTAGTGCTGCTTGATATAACTGTGAAGGATGACGGGCCAGCGGACCTCCGCCCGGAAAGACCATCGCCCAAGGCACATCAGATGTACGCCCCCACAACTCACCGTTAATAAAATTACCTATGCGGCCAAAACCCAGACCAAGCGGTACTAAAGGGGCCACAAAATCACCCAATTCGAGCATTTTTTTATTGGTGATACGGGCAAATATAATCAAGGCCATGATGACGCCTAGCAAGCCACCATGGAATGACATGCCGCCTTCCCATACTTTAAACAGGTACAATGGGTTAGCTAAGAAATAGTCGAAATGGTAAAAAATCACATAACCAATACGGCCGCCTAAGATCACCCCAATAAAACCGTAAAATAATAAATCACTGACCTGATCACGGGTCCAACCTGAATTAGGTCGATCGGCTCGCATATTTCCCAACCACAATGCCCCGACGAACCCCAACAGATACATCAAACCATACCAACGCAATGCGATTGGGCCAATTTGGAAAATAATAGGATCAATTTGTGGAAATTGCATAAACTCTTGTACCATAAACGCCTCTGATTAAACTCTTAACTGACCAACATTTTTAGGCCAACACTCATTAACAACACCGAGAAACCACGTTTAAGTAGCTGCGGTGGCATCACTCTCGCCGCTTTGACGCCCAAAGGTGCTGTAAATAAAGATAAGGTAATAATACCTGCTAGCGCCGGTAAATAAATATAACCAAAGCTCCATTGCGGTAACGCGTAACTGGTATGTAAACCGGCCCACAGATAACCCACCGAGCCCATGCTTGCTACCGCCAATCCGCACACAGCTGATGCAGCTACCGCTCGGGTCATCAAAATTCCACTCCAAGTCAGCAATGGCACCATCATCATGCCGCCTCCAATGCCTAACACGCTAGATAAGCCTCCGATAATGATGCTGGCAAAAAATAACAGTAACTTATTCACTTGAGCATCACTGTTATCTGCTTTTTTCTCAACGGTTTTCGAACCTCGCCACATCTGAAGCGCCATCAACAGAACAAAGCAGGCAAACATCAGCTTTAGAGTGGCTCCCGCGATCGAGTCGGCAAAATAACTGCCACACAACGCACCAAAACCAATGCCACACAGCAGCGGTGGTAACAACGTAACAGGGATGTTTAACAGTCTTTTATGAGCTAGAGTAGCCGAGACCGAGGTTAAAAATATAGCAGCGAGCGATGTACCTAACGCCATTGGCATCAATAGGTTGAGATCGATAGCAGTTAACGGCAATAAGAATATTAGTACAGGCACGATAACTAAACCGCCACCGATCCCCAATAGTCCCGCCATAAAACCCGATAGCGCCCCCAACGCCAAACACCATAGAAAAATAATTAGCGCGACATCCACCCGATCAATCTCCACCATAAACACAGCAGCGTTTGTTAAAAACGCCAAACTGATTACTATCGTTATACGCAGTAGCTAAATTCTGCGCCCACTTACCTATCCTGAGTTCTAGGTTACCTGTTATGAAATGAATCTTTTTTGGTAATAGGCATACACAAATTAACCAGTTCTTTCATTGCTTTTCGGTAGACGTCGCGTTTGAATGAAATCACTTGGCGCACCGGATACCAATAAGTCACCCACCGCCAATCGTCAAACTCAGGGTGAGTAGAATGTAACACATTGATATTACTTTCATCTTCAACAAGTTTTAACAGAAACCAGCGCTGTTTTTGACCAATACAGACAGGCTTGGTGTCGTGACGCACCATTTTAGCGGGTAATTTGTAACGCAACCAAGCTCGAGTAGAGCCTAATATTTTAACGTGTTCGGGACGCAACCCGACTTCTTCGTATAATTCACGATACATTGCTTGCTCTGCACTCTCGCCCTCGTCAATTCCACCTTGAGGGAATTGCCAAGAATGCTGACGATAACGACGAGCCCACATCACTTGCCCATAGCCGTTACATACTATAATACCTACATTGGCACGATAACCATCACCGTCAATCACATTGATTCCCTTAAAACTAGTACCTGACCCACATTATATAGGTCGTTATATCAGAACTACCAATGAAATAATACAAAATCGACAGTTACTGGATAACTTTAAGTTTAACTTCGCCTTATTAACATTCCATTTACCACCGCACAATGTTATCCACTTTTATTAACTGTTTCTGTGGATATAACTGTTATAAACATCAATGTTATACCCATTAACACTCAACACCAGATATTAATATCAAAATAGATCACAGCTTAGGCCGAAAATAAAGATCAGATCATTCAGTCAATTAGATCACATACCCACAAGTAAACCAACTAATAACCACAGGGAAGCTCTCAGTTTTATTATTCAATTTAATCCACAAAACCACGCTGATTACTTATTGAGCGATCACGGTTTTTATCCACAATAAAGACGCATTCCTCATCAATAAAGGGGGTTATTTAGTCGATTATGATCTAGATAGGCCATATTCATTAACAATAAACCGTTTAAGCCATAGTTATCCAACGAATCTGTGGATATCTTTGTTAGCATCGTACTAATTTATTACTTTTTGACTAATTAGCGTCGAATTGTTGCTCACCAGCTACTAACTGACGGCATCTTTATGCTTTGAATTCATATAGATAGCTATATCATAGCTATACAACCATACTTATCGGTCACTTTTTAACCACCCCTTGGTGGTATTCGTGATCTGCATCAGTTAAGATCTGTCTTCTGCGTATTTAGATATCTCGATTGTTAACCCTGTGGATCCCATGATTGAACGACCAAGCGATGAACAGCAACTGCTACTACGAGCACAATCACTGGCTGGCTTAACACTAAGCCAACTTGCTGATGATCTAAAAGTCACCGTACCCGATTCACTGAAAAATAATAAAGGCTGGATTGGTAACCTTCTTGAATTAGCACTAGGTGCAACTGCTGGCTCTAAACCACAACAAGACTTTCCTGAGCTAGGTATTGAGCTAAAAAGCATTCCGATAGATTGTCGTGGCAAGCCATTAGAAACAACCTATGTTTGCATTACCCCTTTAATGGGTATTGGCGGACTGACCTGGCAGCAATCAAATATCTTCAATAAGTTACGCAAAGTACTTTGGATCCCAATTTTATCTGAACGCTCACTTGCGATCAGCGAGCGTCAAATAGGCAGCCCATTTATTTGGCAACCCAGCGCCGACCAGTTGCAATTAATGCAACAAGATTGGGAAGAAATAATGGAACTGATTGCGTTGGGTAAAATTTCAAGCATCAATGGCAAAATTGGCCAAGTTTTACAACTGCGTCCCAAGGGAGCTAATAGCAAAGCCCTTACTAGCGCGATAGGTATAGACGGGGCTCGTATCATGACCCTGCCGCGTGGCTTTTATCTTAAAATTCCTTTTACTCATCAGATCCTCAAAGCCCAATTTAATTATTAAACTCCCGACTAAAAATCCTGATTTTTAGCCCATACTTAACATTAATCAAGCGCATCAATAACTGTCAGTGCATTTAACTGTTTGCTCATCTACCATCGAGTCAATATCAGTAAAATATTAGCGCTTAAATATCGACCTTGTAATGGCTAAAGTGTTAGCGTAGTATTCAAACTAGTGTTTGAATAGAGCCTTAACTCTATTCAATGTCGCAACATTACAAGCCTAACACCGGAGAGATTATGCCAACGTCACCATATAGCCACATGTTAAGTCCGCTTGATTTAGGATTTACTACGCTAAAAAATAGAGTACTGATGGGTTCCATGCACACAGGCCTTGAAGAAGAAAAAGGTGGCTTTGAAAAATTAGCAGCATTTTATGCTGAACGTGCTCGCGGTGGGGTTGGGCTGATCGTAACGGGCGGTATTGCGCCAAATTTTAGGGGCCGAATTGCTCCCCACGGTTCACAATTGAGCTTTAGCTGGCAAACCTCGAAGCATAAACTCGTCACCGATGCCGTGCATAAGGCGGGTAGTAAAATATGCCTGCAAATCCTCCATACCGGTCGTTACGCTTATCACCCTTTTAATATCAGCGCCTCGAATATTAAAGCGCCAATAAACCCGTTTAAGCCGCGCGCCATGAGCGAACGCCAAATAAAGAACACGATTAAAGATTTTGCCAACACTTGTCACCTCGCTAAAAAAGCAGGCTATGATGGAGTTGAAATTATGGGTTCTGAAGGCTACTTAATTAATCAATTTTTATGTACCCGAACCAATAAGCGCCAGGACCAATGGGGTGGCAGCTACCAAAACAGAATGCGTTTAGCATTAGAGATTGTAAAAGCATCGCGTAAAAAAGTCGGTAATGACTTCATCATAATTTTTAGATTATCGATGTTAGATTTGGTCGAAAAAGGCAGTACTTGGGACGAAGTCGTGATCCTGGCCAAAGAGCTGGAGCAATCAGGCGTCACCTTGCTCAATACCGGTGTTGGCTGGCATGAAGCGCGGATCCCAACCATTGCGACCTCGGTACCGCGTGCTGCGTTTAGCTGGGTTACTGCCAAAATGAAAAAAGAAGTCAGCATTCCGCTTATAGCAACAAATAGGATCAATACCCCGGAAGTTGCCGAAGCCATATTAGAACGCGGTGATGCCGACATGGTTTCAATGGCGCGCCCGATGCTCGCAGATGCAGACTTTGTCAATAAGGCAGCTCGTAATGAAGCCGACTCGATTAATACTTGTATTGCCTGTAACCAAGCTTGTTTAGATCATGTCTTTAAACAAAAGCGTGCTAGTTGTTTAGTTAACCCACGCGCTTGTTACGAAACAGAATTAAACTTCGATGCAACCAAAACACCAAAAAAGCTCGCCGTAATTGGTGGTGGCATGGCAGGCATGTCATTTGCAATTTATGCGTCCGAGCGCGGTCATGATGTTACTTTATTTGAAGCCAGCGATACCCTAGGCGGCCAATTTAATCTCGCCAAAAATGTACCAGGCAAAGAAGAGTTTATTGATTCACTACGCTATTTCAGCTCTGAATTAACCCGCAGAAAGATTAAAGTCGAGTTAAACGCTTACCAAAGTGTTGAAAGCATCAAACAGTCAAATTTTGATGAAGTTATCTTAGCAACTGGTGTCGTGCCGCGCATACCTGAAATTGACGGTGTTGATCACCCAATGGTTTATAACTATCAGCAAGTACTACGCGGTGATGCCACAATGGGCCAACGCGTCGCTGTACTAGGCGCGGGTGGCATTGGTTACGATATTAGTGAGTTTTTAACCGAACAGGGCGAATCACATACCGTCAATCTCGATTTGTGGCTAAAAGAATGGGGCATTGATACCGAGATTGCCCACCCTGGTGGCGTTGAAGGCGTCAAACAAGTTAAGCCGCAATCGGCGCGCCACATTTACTTATTACAACGCAAAGACACTCGTTTTGGTAAAACACTCCAACCTACAACAGGTTGGATCCATCGAGCAGCGCTTAAGAAACGCCAAGTAGAAATGATCGCGGGTGTGCAATATATAAAGATCGACGATGATGGTCTCCATATTAGTGAAAATGGCGTCAATCGGATCTTAGCAGTCGATAATGTCGTGTTATGTACTGGTCAGCAATCACAAAAAGAGCTGCATCAAGGTCTTGAAGACGCCAACATCAAAGTTCATCTAGTCGGTGGCGCCGACTACGCAGGTGAATTAGATGCCAAACGTGCAATCCGCCAAAGTGCAGAGCTAGCGGCAATTATTTAACTGCGATAGCTCTGGGTTAGTAGGTCAGGCTTCCCTGACCTACTAACACCTTACTGTCACCTTACTAAGACCGTTCTAATACTTTTAGTGCTAACACCTTAAGACTCTGCCGCTAGCATCCTCATGGACCCCATCACGATTACGATCGGTAGATTTTCGGATCCGCCCTGTTTTACTAACGATTAATGCCCGATTAAACCGCAAGTCGTCTCCTTCAATGCAAAACCTGAACGTGCCATTATAATGATCGGTCCAACCCAAACTGCTAAAATTTAGATAATGATGTCGACGAAACGCCCGCCAAGTGAGTTTTACTTGTGAGCTACGATGGCGCGCATATTGAATCAACAAATCATCCGCCCCTAATACTTGGTCGTTATTACGATCAACAAACACTAGTATGCCCGCCATCCAATCTCGACTGCATATTTCACCGTCTGAAGATGGACACATGGTGACATAACTTCGATTAATCAACGCATATTGACGTGCGGTATCTACCAGAGTTAATACCTGATTATATTCACTGGCTACTCGTGTTTGTTTGAGCGCGGCGCTTAAGCCGGGCACTGCGACGAACACAGCAATTGCTATAATCGCTGTTACTACTAACAAATTAATCAGACTAAATCCTTGTTTTGATAACATCTTAGCTCCTTTTATTAGCCCCTACATTATTAAATCTATTGGTTACAAAATAGCGTTTAAATTTAATGTGATTAGTATTAGCGATAAATAAAACGCCACTGAGATAAAGTGTAGCAGTGCGAACCAGAGCCGGATCTCATTCAAATTAAGTAATTAATTTAAAATGAAATTTATTTTGTTGAGGTGCTTAATCTTGATTAACACTGGACAAACTATTAAATCGAGTTTATTAATGATTAGTGAAAGGCTGTTCGAACAAAAATATAAAGCTAAAAAATTAAGGACGTTTATGAAAAATATAGTAGTTACTTTTGTTGGCAAAGATAAGCCCGGTTTAGTCGATCAACTTGCGGCGCTGATTGTTAAGCACAGCGGCAATTGGTTAGGCAGTTCCATGAGTCATTTAGCCGGACAATTTGCGGGAATAATTCAAGTTGAATTACCTGAATTAGAACTCGCTAAATTTAGTCTAGCGATTGGTAAGCTTGAAGATTTAAGCCTAACGATCCAGCAAGGCCACAATACAACCACCGATA
Source organism: Gammaproteobacteria bacterium (assembly GCA_013214945.1). Lineage (NCBI taxonomy): Bacteria > Pseudomonadati > Pseudomonadota > Gammaproteobacteria > Gammaproteobacteria bacterium. The sequence goes on along the minus strand of JABSRT010000006.1, from coordinate 223,184 downwards.
TAGAAGCCGAAGAACTACTCAATATAGCGATTGTTTGTAACGATCGCGGTGGTATCGTGCAAGAAATTACCCAAGCCTTGCATTCTGTCGATGCCAATATCGAGCAACTTGGCAGCCAATTAGAAAGCGCCGCGAACACCGGACATATTCTGTTTAGAGCGCATATTACCGCACTATTGCCGCAGCATTCCTCAGTTGAACAGCTGCAAGAAGCGATCGAAAAAATTGGTGACGATGTTATGGTCGATATTGAATACGGTAGTTAACTGCACTTAGCCTCTATGATTGATTTCATCGAGGCTATATTGCAATTTCAGACAAGGACTAAATCATTTTCATTTCAAGTAAAACAAGCTATCCGTGGTATTTGAAACTTTTTTTTTGGAATCAAAAACGCCGTTATGGTGAAGTATTAGAACCCGCAAAATTATGGGGTCGCAGCCCAACAGTATTTGCAACGCTGGCGTTACTTTTTGGTGCTTTAGACCGTAAGTCATCGCCAATTTCGCCATCGTTACGCTCACTAATCACGGTCAGAGTATCGCAAATTAATTGGTGTACATTCTGTGTTGATATCAACTCAATGATGGTATTACGCCGTGGTAACAGCCCAGAAAAATTAAACCAATTAGCTAATTTTCGTGACTGCGATTTATTTAGTGATCAAGAAAAGGCAGCGCTACATTATGCAGAGATCATCACCAAATCAGATGTTCAGGTCAACACTGATGATCAGCATCGGTTACGGCAACATTTTAACGATGACGAAATTATCGAACTAACGGCAATAATTTCATTTCAAAATATGTCGAGTAAGTTTAATGCGGCGCTAGATATACCACCGCAAGGCTTCTGCCAAATCAAGCCAACGAGCCCTACCAACGACTAAGTAATAAACTGCTCGATAGCTGCGGTAACTAGCAAATTACCCGAGATAAAAATTAGCTAAAATACCGGCAAAAACAACACCACCCACTTGATTGTTGGCAATAAATGCCGTGAAATAACTATCGCGTTCACGGCTCTTGGTTTGCCACTGCTGATGAATGAATAATCCGGTTGCAGCCACTAATGCCACATAATAATAGCCGCCTAATTCCATCATTAAGCCAACTTTAACCAAACAATAAATCGTAGTAGCTTGCAATATTCCAATGATTAACCGATCGTAGCGACCAAACAAAATAGCGGTCGACTTAACCCCTATTTTAAGATCATCCTCACGATCAACCATTGCATACCAAGTATCATAAGCCACAGTCCAGGCTAAATTAGCGCCAAATAATAACCAGCACACCGGTGGCAGTTCGTTAGTTTGGGCCGCAAAAGCCATTGGGATAGCCCAGCCAAAAGCGGCACCTAGCACCACCTGCGGTAAATGGGTATAACGTTTCATAAACGGATAACAAGCGGCCAATGCCACGGCGGCAAAAGATAACCCTATGGTTAAATTATTCATCGTAATTACTAATAGCAAAGCGATAACCAACAAACCAAAAAACAGCGCCAGTGCTTGTTTTGATGAGATAAGACCCGTCGCCAAAGGCCGATTTTTGGTGCGCTTAACCCGGCCATCTATTTTTCGGTCGGCAAAATCGTTAATGACACAACCAGCGCTGCGCATCACAAACACCCCGAGCGTAAATACAATTAGCACCTTAAAATCAGGAGTGCCCTGCGCTGCAAGCCACAAGGCCCAGTAAGTTGGCCATAGCAATAATAACGTGCCAATAGGCCGATCAAGCCGCATCAGCGTTATATAGCCCTGCAGCCCAGTTTTAGTGATCATGGTGTTACCTCTTGATAAGCCAGTGCGCCGGGCAAAAATATTTCGGAAACTAATAACGGGTACTGCTGCAATGTAAAGATCGAGCGTCGTCCCCATAACGGCTGAGTTGGGCTTAAATTAAGCTCACGGGCCAATGTTGCCACCGACGACTGACAACTAAACTGACTCACCTCAATGCTGCCACGTTGGGCTTGCGGCGCTTGAAACAACACCTGACCCAGTGAATTGTTACCCAGTTGTTTAAGCCCGATCTCTGAATGCTCTAACGCTTGCTTAACAATTAAACTGCGCGCATAGACCTGAGGAATACCATCACACAATAATAATACTTCGCGACAATGCAATGGCATCTCAATGGCGGGAAACAACAGTTGTTCCTGTGCAGATACGGCCCCGGCGCCACTGTTCAGTACCACGACGGAGAAATTTTGACAATAATCCTTTAATCTTGTGGTTAATGATCCTCGGTCAAACAGCCAGCTGGTAAGGGCTGGCGTTAATTTACCCTGGCCAAGCTCACTTTGTGTTAGCCATTGATTATCACAACCAGCAGCGAACGGTGGCGTTAGTTGTTTAAAGTCTACATTGTGGATATCTGACACTGAATTTTCTTCGTTTTTTGCAACTGGCGTATTATGCGATAAGCCGTTAAGAATAGTAATACCAAAACAACGAATAATTTCTGTCCAACGTGCTCAAAATAAGTGATTTTATTGCTATATTCGCGAGATAGCCTTAACATGTGATTATTGAAATCCAATAACAACCGCGCTAATTAGAGCGATTAACTACAGGAAACATCTACTAGATGAAAGCAATTTTTAGCCTACTCATTGCATCGATGATGCTATTTAGCGCGAACAGCTACGCCGCCGAGGACGAAGAGGTAGCCGCAGATGAATATGCATACTTTGCATTCGAACCCGATATTACTACCAACTATCTTACGTCAGGTAAAAAAGTAGGCTTCATTCGCTTAACCATGGAAGTAATGGTTAAAAATCCTGACGATTTAGCAATCGTTGAACATCATGCGCCCTTGTTACGAGCCGCAATTGTCGAAGTATTGGGCCAGCAAACCGAAGATAAAGTAAAATCAGCATCAGGCAAGCAAGAAATTCGCGAATTGTGCCTTGAAACTCTTAACGATTTACTTAAGCAAGAAACGGGCAAAAAGCTTATCGTCCGACTGCTATTTACCAAATATATCCATCATTAATTAGTCTTAGCGGCGCAACATCGCCGCTCATTACTAAATATTGCTAAATGTATGGCGCCATTATTTATTTGATTCTCGTTTGTTATCAAACCAAGCCAATAAGCAGCCAACGATCAACCCACCAACGTGCGCGCCATTGGCCACCTTAATCCCCATCAGATCAAAAAATCCCATCACTAACCAGACCAACATAAAACCAATATAGGCAGGTGGCAGATACAAACCTACTTTAGGATTGCGCCACCAGACATAACCAACTAAAGCATACACGACCCCAGACAACCCACCGAAAGCCGGCCCTGTCATAAGATATTGCACAATATTGGGAAAAATACTAGCCAGCACTAGAATTACCAATAACTTGCTCGACGACACCTTGTTTTCAATTAAGCCACCAAGATACCACCACATCACCAGGTTAAATAAGATATGCAAGGTTGAAAAGTGCAGCAAGGTCGGGGTAAACAACCGCCATATTTGACTAACTTGGGCCAACTCTAAGCTCGGAAAAAAAGCCAACGCCTGATACACAAAGTTAAAGCCCAATAGATAACTGAGATAGACAACAACCGCAACACCAAAAGTAACCAAGGTAACTGGGCCGCTATGACTGATGAAATTAGCTAACATCTCAACATTGGCTGCCGAGTGACCAACCGCACTGATTTGCGGATTAGCATTAGTCCAAGAAGCAGCCAAGTACTTTGGATGACTGGGGTTTACGATAAATTGCTCAAATTCATCCTGCGCAAGCTGTTGTTGATCAGTGGTCACCAACCATAACTCAAAGCCCTGCTGCTGGCGCAACTGACAATCGATATCAAGGTTAAACAAATAATCGATAAACGCTTGGGCCATGCGTGGATTTGGCACCCGTCCTAATAAAATCATCCGTGATACCAACTGCCGTCAGGCTTGTGATTAATCCAAGGTTGCGAGAACCAATAATAACCCAATTGGCTTTTACTCGGCGCGGTGCAGTTGTAACGCGAACGCCCAGCTGGTAGGTCTTGTGGCGCGCCGATAGTAAATCGACGTTTGTTCAACCAAATTGGATCAACACGCTCGCCCAAGATATAGCAATACAGTTGCCTCGTATCAACATCTTTCCTGTTAATAGTTACGGTTAACACGGGTCTGTTTTTGTGCTTTATTTTACGGTGTTGGCTCAGTTGCGGATTGGCATTAACCAATGAGGTTACCGGCATTGCCAGTGATTTTAATTTAATCGCCAAGGTTTCAAGATTGGCATAACGACCAGAAGCCGGGAATCTTGGCAATGCGCTAAAGTCAGAATAAGTGGCCAAGGCACCAGAGTGCTGACCAATGCCAACATAACCCAATTTAGCCACCAGTGCTTGTAAGTCACTGTTATATTCGCCATAAGGATAGGCTAACAACTTTAAATTCTGCTGAGTTTTCAAGCTAATCAGCTGCTCAGCTTGCTCAATATCCTGGGTAATTCGCAACTGCCATTGGCTTAAGCTTTCGTCAACCAAGCGCCGATTAAGATGTAAGTGCTTACTACTGTGATTTGCAATGGCGACGCCCCCTGCGGCCAGCTGCTCTATTTGCGCCCAGCTCAGCATATTGGGGTAATCGTGATTAATTTCATCCGGGGCAATAAATAAGGTGTAGCTAAAGCCATGCTGTTTTAAAATAGGCTCGGCATTGATCAGCACATCGTCATATCCATCATCAAAGGTGATGGCAACAACCTTAGGACCCGGATCTTTACCTTGTTGTAGTTGCTTTATAATTTCACTGAGCGCTAACACCTGATAGTTATTATTGGCCAAGTAATTCATATGAGCTCTAAACTGCTCAACCTTAATGCTGGTTGAGACGGGCGTACTATCACTAACGTGATGATATTGTAATACCACGGCTGCAGGTGCCGGTGCGATATAACATAACAAGAAAAAACAGGCCACAAAACGCCGCATATAAAACCTCAGGAATAAAATGAATATTGTCACTCAACTACAGCAACAACGTAAGCTACTGACACTGGCCTTGCCAATGATTTTTTCTAATATTACCACACCTTTATTGGGCTTAGTTGATACCGCTGTTATCGGCCACCTTGATCATGCTTATTACTTAGGTGGCATAGCAGTGGGCAGCATGGTCATCAGCATTATGTTTTGGTTAACCGGCTTCTTACGCATGTCAACCACAGGTGTCGTATCACAAGCCCTAGGCCAGAATAATGCCACCCTCGCTTGGTCTTATGTTTTTCACTCACTAGGGTTAGCACTTACTATCTCGCTGGTGTTGTTGTTAACACAATCACCATTGAGCAATTTAGCTTTTGGCTTAATTGGTGCCAGTGAACAAGTCACCACCTTTGCTCAAGTATATTTTGATATTCGTATTTTCTCAACACCCGCAGTATTAGCTAATTTAGTGATACTTGGCTACTTAGTCGCCAGCCGACAAATTAAGTGGCTGGTCTATCAGTTACTGTGCATCAATATTATCAATATCGTGCTTGATATTATATTTGTGGTCTACTTAGATTGGGGAGTTTCAGGTGCAGCCAGTGCTTCAGTTATCGCTGACTACTGCGGCCTAGTACTCGTTGCAGCAGTGGTGTATCCAGCGATTAAATCGCAAAACATTGGCCAGTTAGTGCACTTTAATTACGCGATATTACAGCGCTTATTTCGGCTTAATCGCGATATCTTTATCCGTTCGCTCGCGTTACAACTGTGTTTGGCGTTTATCACGGCCACGGGCGCTGGGTTTGGCGATGTTTATGTCGCTGCTAATGCTATTTTACTCAATCTGTTTATGCTTGCTTCTTATGGGCTCGATGGCTTTGCATATGCAGCTGAGTCACTGGTCGGTTTTGCCAAAGGTCAGCGCGATCAACATAAATTGCACCAAACTGTTTGTCAGTCAGCTGGGTGGTGTGCTGTGGTTGGCCTGAGTTTTGCGATTGCTTTATGGCTTTGGGGCAGTACGTGGATTGGCTGGTTAACCGATATTGCTGAGGTGCGAGATTTAGCCGTGCAATATTTACCTTGGTTAATTGCTGTTAGCTGTGTCGCTTGGTTATCTTTTATTATGGATGGTGTATACGTTGGCCTAACTCTCTCGCATGTTATGAGAAATTCAATGCTAGTTGCTTGCGCGGTGTTTTTTAGTCTGTGGTATGTCGCGGCTGATTGGCACAATGATGGTTTGTGGTTAGCCTTTTGCGGCTTTATGCTGGTGCGGGGGTTAACGCTGACTGGTCATTATATGTTTAGCTATCGCCAAACTAAGTTATAGCAATAACAAAGCGACCACCAGAAAATAAGATGGTTGCACTTATTGCGCAACCGTCTGTATTGGTTATACCGTTTGCATTAATTACGTGATCTTGTTGTGCCTGAGTAAAATAAATTAGAACAAGGCGCTCGATTGACTAATAGCTGGCTATTGGGATTGAGAGCAACGCCGTTATTACTTATTCTAATTGGCACAAGTGGGCAATTATTAGATGCAAATGGTATTACTTTAAATAAGCTAAAGCATCGCCGTGCATATGTTCTATTTTCATGCCTTGTTCAAGGAACGCGTCACGAATAACACCGACCATTTCAAAGCGACCAGCGGCATAAATTTCATGCTGGCTCAAATCACTAAAGTCTTTAAGAACAGCATGGTGAACCAACCCGCTAACACCTTGCCAATCAGCTGGGGTATTTTCAACCACAGGAATTAGCGTCATGTTGTCATGCGCAGCGGTCAATTGCTGTGCTTCTTCCAAGACGTAGAAATGCGCTAAGTCTTTACAGCCCCAGTAGATAGTCACTGGGCGCTGATCATTGTTGGCAACCAATTCGCGCAAAATAGAACGAACGTAGCTAAAACCAGTGCCACCAGCAATCAAAATGATAGGTCGCTGATTGTCGTTATTTAAATCGGCATCACCAAAGGGCGCTAAGATCGTAATTTCTTGATCTTGCTTCATCCGCTCAATGACTTGCATCGGATAGCTATGCTGCTCAGAAGCACCGATGTGGAGCTCGATTAATTCACCGTCACTTGGCGCGCTGGCGATCGAAAATGGACGCTTGTCCTCATCCGACATTTTAACCATTAAATATTGTCCCGCTTTATACGTAAAGCCTTGCTCTGGACGCAATACCACGTGATAAACCGACTCATTAAAAGCGTGTAATTTTTCAACGCTACATCTAATCTCTGACATTAAAATACCTTGAAAGTTAATGATTTTTGCCAAGGATACCGTAAATGAGCTCGCTTGAATACCAGCTCAGAACAATATCACTACCTAAACGTAAACACCTGCATCAAGCGCCTTAGTCACTGGTGTTATTAGTGAAAATTGCCAAGTCGTCCCAAATGTCATCAACTTTGTCTTTAACTTCTTGAGTCATCTCAATTGGTTCGCCCCATTCTCGGTCGGTTTCGCCCGGCCATTTATTGGTGGCGTCCATCCCCATTTTAGAACCTAGTCCCGCAACTGGCGAGGCAAAATCAAGGTAATCGATTGGAGTATGCTCAATCAACAAGGTATCGCGCGCGGGATCCATTCGGGTGGTAATAGCCCAAATTACATCATCCCAACTGCGGGCATTAATGTCGTCGTCACAAACAATCACAAACTTGGTATACATAAACTGGCGCAAGAATGACCACACACCCATCATTACCCGTTTAGCATGACCAGGGTACTGCTTTTTGATGGTCACGATAGCCATGCGATAAGAACAGCCTTCTGGCGGTAAATAAAAATCGACAATCTCTGGGTACTGTTTTTTGAGGATTGGCACAAATACTTCATTTAATGCCACACCTAAAATCGCCGGCTCATCGGGCGGACGACCGGTGTAGGTACTATGGTAAATCGGATTTTTACGATGGGTGATATGAGTGACAGTAAAAACAGGAAACTCTTCCACTTCGTTATAATAACCGGTGTGGTCGCCATAAGGTCCTTCTGGCGCCATCTCGCCTGGCTCAAGATACCCCTCAAGCACAAATTCAGCACTGGCTGGCACTTCTAAATCATTAGAAATACTCTTAACCACTTCGCTGCGAGAACCACGCAATAATCCAGCGAATGCATATTCAGACAAAGTGTCTGGCACTGGTGTGACTGCACCAATTATCGTTGCCGGATCCGCTCCTAAAGCAACAGATACTGGGTAACGTTCACCAGGGTTAGTTTGTTGGAATTCTTGATAGTCTAACGCGCCGCCGCGATGAGATAACCAGCGCATCACCAATTTATTTCTACTGAGCAATTGCTGGCGATAAATCCCTAAATTCTGGCGTTCTTTATGCGGGCCTCGGGTAATCGTTAAACCCCAAGTCACCAATGGCGCGACATCGCCGGGCCAACAATGCTGAATAGGCAACATCGTTAAATCAACATCGTCACCAGTAATCACCACATCCTGACAAGGCGCACTGCGCAACCGCTTGGTTGGCATGTTGAGTACCTGCTTATACAGCGGCAACTTATTCCACGCATCTCGCATGCCCCGTGGCGGCTCAGGCTCTTTAAGTTCTGCCATTAGCTCACCCACCTCACGCAAAGCGGACGCATCGGTCTTGCCCATGGCCAAAGCGACTCGCTCAGGGGTACCAAATAAATTGGTTAAGACAGGAATGGTTGAACCTTTAGGGTTTTCAAACAATAACGCTGGCCCTTTCGCCCGTAACGTTCGGTCCCCTATTTCAGTCATTTCAAGGTAAGGATCAATTTCTTGGGTGATGCGTTTAAGCTGACCAAGTTTTTCCAGTTGCTCGATAAAATCACGCAGATCTTTATATTTCATTATTAGTCTTTATCAGATAAATAGGGTTTGATACCGTCGATTGTATCAAACCCTATTATTATTGTATCTAGTGCTGTGTTCACTGCTAACCGTTAACGGCTAACTTTGAGTGGCAGGTACCGCATTCAAGGCTTGCTCAACAACGAGCTTAAATTGTGCTGGCTCCTGAAAGCCGACCACTCGTAAATTTTTAAGCTCATTACCTTGGCGGTCAAATAAAATAATGCTCGGCAGCCCCAACACCGCTAACTTGTCTTGCAGCTCGATATCAAGTGCATCAGTATTGGTCACATCAGCTTGAATCAAGCGCATATTAGCCAGTAATGGCTCAACACTAGGATCAGAGAAGGTTTTAGTTTCAAAGTCTTTGCAAGCGACACACCAGTCTGCGTAAAAGTCTAACATCACTGGCACATTGTCGGCCTTAGCCAGCGCTAATTGCTGCTGCAATTGCTCGTAACCTTTAACCTGAATAAATTCAACCTGATGCTCAGGGCTAGTTTTCCCAATCAACGTTTGATTGCCAAGCCAAGGCAGAGCCACTGTTAACGTACCAAGAATTAATATCACTGACGCCAAGGTATGTCTAATGCTGTGCATCATGCTGTGCTGAGTTTGCTTGTTGTGGTGTAACAAGTATCCCGCTAATGCCACGGCCCATAAGCCCCAGATCATCATGCTGATAGTCTCGTTAATAAACCTGCTGAGCAATATCACGACCACGGACAACAGCATAAAGCCAAAGATCCCTTTAACCACTTCCATCCATGCACCAGCCTTTGGCAACAACTTACCACCCGAAGTACCCATTAGTAACAACGGTACTCCCATGCCTAAACTTAAAACATACAGGGTAATGCCACCAAGAAATAAATCGCCCGTTTGCGCAACATAAAGCAAGGCGCCCGATAACGGCGCAGTGGTACAAGGTGAAGCCACCAGCCCAGAAATCATGCCCATTGCAAAAACGCCACCATAACGGCCACCTTTTTGATTGTTAGACAATTGATTGAGCTTATTTTGCCATGATGACGGCAGTTGCAGATTAAACACCCCAAACATCGACAAAGCTAAACCGGTAAACAAAATCGCGAGCGCACCTAATACTAATGGGTGCTGAAAGGCCGCCTGAAATTTCAAACCGGCTGACGCCACGACTAAACCTAATGCTGAATAGGTAATTGCCATGCCCTGAACATAAGTAAACGACAATAAAAAGGCCTGACGGGTCGACAGTTGGTTACCCGAGCCCATGATAATGCCAGATAAAATTGGATACATCGGAAAGACACAAGGCGTAAAGGCTAAACCAACACCCAAACCAAAAAACAATAATAAGGCCAAATAGAAACTGCCGCCGCTGAGCAAACTGGCAAATTTACCTTGCTCACTGGTTAAGTCACCCTGCTGGTTCGCCGCTGGTCCAGATAATTCAGAGCCAACTGATGGCGAGACAGGTAATTTCGAAATAGTGGTGGTAGTAACATATTTAGGATCGAAAAATACCGTCTTGGTGGTCGGTGGATAACATAAACCAGCGTCAGCACACCCTTGATAGCGAACCGTAATCTGATGAGGTTTATCGCTAGGGCTTAACGCAAAATCAAATGCCGCGGCTTGATAATAAACAACTTGCTTACCAAAATAAGGGTCGTCATGCATTTCACCTTCAGGTAAAACCAAAGGCTTTATTTGAGCGGTATCACTGGTAACTTTAAACTGATGCTGATAAAGGTAATATCCGGGCTCAATCTGCCAATTGACAAAAACTTTGTCATTTTGTTGACTGAAATTAAACTTGAAAGCCTGCTCTACCGGTAAAAACTGTGGTTCATCATCAAAAAAACTGCCAGCAGTGACCGGGATGAATAAAGAAAAACAGACCGCGACGTGGGCAAATAGTAAGCCAAATGAGCGCCCAGAAAAACGTGTAAACATCAGTGTAAATTACCTTTTAACCAATCTAAATATGCTTTGTTACCACTAATAATAGGTAACGCAATAACCTCAGCGACATCGTACGGATGAAGCTGCAATATTTTATCTTCAAGCGCTTGATACAAACTCTTACTGGTTTTAATTTGCAACTGAACTTCACGAGCTTGCTCAAGCTGCCCCTGCCAACTGTAAATCGATTCAACATTGGCGATGATATTGACACAAGCGGCCAACTTAAGTTCAACCAAGCTTTGTGCTATTTGCCTGGCACTGTCTTCATCAGGGCAATTACAAGTTACTTGAATAAATTCGGTCATAACAATCCTAAAGTGATTACTAACATATAATATCGGGCGAGCTCGCTTGAATTGTGCTAGTTTACCCCAATATTAATAGCAGGGTATTGGTTTTATTTAAATCCCACCCTGCTATTGCAAGTTACCGAAAGATTTCAACATGTTGATTTCTTTATATAAATAAATCAATGAGTGAAGTTAGCGTGTTTATTATATTATTTCTTATTTTTGTTATCGTTCCTATTATTGAAATATCAATTTTAATTCAGGTCGGTGACTACCTAGGCCTAGTGCCGACCATTGCTCTGGTTATCTTAACCGCCGCAGTTGGTGCTTCGTTGGTGCGTAGCCAAGGATTAAAAACCTTGCTGTCGGCTCAACAAAAGATTCAACAAGGCTTACAACCCGGCCAAGAAATGCTCGAAGGCGTGATGCTAGCCGTTGCGGGCGTATTATTAGTTACCCCTGGATTTGCCACTGATGGACTCGGACTGTTATTACTACTGCCTGTAACCCGACAAGCCTTTGCCAATTACTGCCTGACTAAAATGATTAAGCGCCAAAGCGCTAACGATCCGTTTGGTGGCCAAGGTTTTGGCTCAACCCAGTCACAATCAGAAGACATCATTGAAGGTGAATTTGTCAGTAAAGACCAAAGCCGCATCAATCAAAGTACTGCTCAAGACAATGTTCAAAACAATGCCCAAAGCAATGCTCAAAGCAATGCTCAAACCAACGAACAAGACACTGAACAAGCCCGAAACAAGCACAACCAATAACAATTTAGCCGACGACTATCTTCATCGTCGGCCATTTCCCAACTATCACTTGTCACAAAACTATCCATTTATTAGCGAAATAAAAGGATAATAAACAACCAACTAATCATTGACTAACACCTGAGATTGCCAGAGAATCAATAAGACCCATCGATTTGATACTTAGACGTAAGGACACGTAGTGAGCACTCAACAAAGTCAATTAAAGCTATCAATTCGTTCGAGTTTGCTGTTATTTACCGCCGCGGTAACTCTAATCACGGCATCGATAACCATTGGGCTGCAGTACTATTTTAGTAAAAACCTCGCGACCCAATCCGCTTTCTCGTTGTACGAGCTTTCAGCCGACAATACCAGTGACTATATTGCTTCCTTAGATACCAAAGCCCTTAATGCCTCAAAGATCTTATCGCTGCACAGCGACTTGACCGCCAACAACTGGATAAAACCACAAACTCGCGAACTATTCGCCCAAATAATGTTAAATAACCCGGTGTTTTACGCGATTTATGTCGGCTTTGACAATGGTGATTTTTACGAGTTAATTAACCTTGATTCGGCCCCTATCGTCCGTAATCAATATGGCGCTCTGCCTGAAGATCGTTGGATTGTAGTCACAATAAAAGAGCATAACGGCCAACGATTACGTCATTACAATTTTTTAAATCATGATTTTAAACGACGAACAGTCACCCAGCAGCAGAGTAATTTTTATGCCACCAAACGCCCTTGGTATAATAATGCTAAAGCCCAGCAAACCCTTAAATCTGAGCCTTATTTGTTTCAACTGTTAAAAACTCCAGGCCAAACTTACTCAACCCGACTTGCTGATGGCAAGGCGGTGCTTGGCATTGATATCGCCTTAACGTCGATTTCTGATTATTTAATTCAACAACAAATAAATGATATCGGGCAGGTCTATTTATCAAAAAACAGCGGTGAAATAATTGCGTCCAACACCATGCCATATCAGCTAGACCCGGTTGCCGATATAGAACCTTTAGAGTTAAGCTCAGCACAGCAGAAATTCGTCGCAAACACACCGTTAATTAGCATTACTAATGCAACAGATTCTGCGCCACTTGATTTTGTAATCGCCGGACAGCCGAAAGGTTATGCGGTCGATATTATTTCTATTATTGCTAAAATGACCGGCTTACAATTTCAATACATCAATGGTTTTAGCAGCGCAAAATTAGCCGAAAAATTTAAGCATAATGACATCGACATGCGTCAAGCTGTCTACCATACTCACGATAATGAACGTGATGGCATATTGAGTAGCTCTTTTGCTAATTTAGCTTTTACCATCTTTACCAAACCGGCGGTACCAGATGTCACTCGCTTAGAAATGTTAGCAGGGCGGCGCTTGGGCATTGTCAAAGGTTGGTCTATTACCAATAGCCTCCAGCAAAATTTTCCGCGGGTTAACATCGTCGAATTAGAAAGCCGCAAAGAGGTATTACACGCCGTGCGCTCAGGCACTGTTTATGCGGGACTCGATGTTGAAGTTATCGTTAAGAATATTGCGCATCAGTTTTTTATTACCGATATTAAATACCATAATAATTTAACGTTTCTGCCGCTTAGCTTTCCCAATACCTTGCATTTTTTATCTCAACATCACAATCAGGAATTAGCACAGCTGATTGACTTTGCTATTGCTAATATTCCACCTAATAAGCTGCTAGCATTACAAGAAAAATGGTTAAGTACCAACAACAGTGTCAAAAATAAAATTACTAACGGTATTATTCCCTACCCTGAGCTCATCAATCCACACACGACTATACAACCAAATTCATCACCATTAACCACCACGGTTAATGATATAGACTATGTTATTTTTTCAAAAAACATCCTGCTTCATCCGCAAAATACCAGTCTATTTTCAATCGTTATTCCACTCGATAGAATCACCGCCAACAGTTTACGCGAAGCTAAATTTTCATCAATGATCGCCTTAGCAATCCTAACTTTTCTATTACCAACAGCTTGGTTTGCGGCCAAACCCTTTACTAACTACTTTAATAACATTAATAGCCAAAATGCTAAGTTAATTCACCACCAGCAGGACCAACAGGACCTACTACAAGCTTTTACCGGCATTATTAGTCAGGCGATTGATGATAAATCAAGCTCGACCGCCCAACATTGCAAACGCGTACCCCAATTGGCAATGATGCTAGTCGATTGTGCATCTAAATCACAACAACCAGCCTTTGAAAACTTTAGCTTTTCTAAAAATGAACGACGTGAATTTAGCATTGCTGCGGCGTTACATGACTGTGGCAAGATAACCACCCCGGATCACATCATTAATAAAGCCACAAAACTCGAAGGCGTTTATAATAGGATCCACGAAATAAGAATGCGCTTTGAGGTATTATGGCGCGACCTAGAGATAGAATACTTAGTCGAAGTATCACAAAAACCGTTAAATTACGCTTTATTGCAACAACGATTGCAACAGCAACGTGCCACCCTAGTTGATGACTTTGAATTTATTGCCAACGTTAATCTTGGCAGTGACTTTATGCCTCATCGCGATATTGTACGCTTACGCGCTTTGGCTAGCGTAACCTGGCAACGAAATTTTGACGACACCTTAGGTTTGTCTATCGCAGAAACAACACACCTTAGCCCCCGCTCGCTTGATTTCCCGGTCACCGAACACTTAATAATGGATAAACCTGAACACCTTGTCAGACGCCAACAACCCTTAGAGTTCGATCCAAAACATAATATTAAAATGAAAATTCCTGAGTATTTGTACAACAATGGCGAACTATACAACCTGTCAGTGACTCGCGGCACCTTGACGACCGAAGAGCGATTTAAGATTAACGAGCATATTATCAGTACCATAAAAATGCTTGAAACACTGCCGCTGCCACCAGAATTAGCAAAAATCCCTCGCTATGCCTCAACCCATCACGAAACCTTAAGAGGCAGTGGTTATCCAAGAAGCTTAACCGCAGAACAACTTAGTATTCCCGATCGCGTCATGGCTATAGCCGACAGGTTTGCCGCCTTAACGTCATCGAAAAGTCCGTATAAAGAACCTAAATCGCTCAGTGTCGCGATTGATATGTTATATAATATGGCCTTAGGAAATCAGATCGACATGGACATCTTCCAGTTGTTATTAACCAGTGGTATTTACTGGCAATTTGGTGAACTATTTTTAGAGCCAGAACAAATGGATCAAGTTAATATTATCAAATATCTTGAACAACCCGCTAACGCGACTATATAAAAATGGCAGAGGAGCATTGAGTAAAGTGTCACTTACAGAAACAACTCATGCCAAGCAACCAGATCAAGACAACCCATTAATTTGGCCCTTGCTGGGGCTACTAAAAAAAACAGACCACAGTTGGAAAATTCATTATTTGGCGACGCAGCTTAAACAGCACGGTTTGCTTATAACGATGGATCCAGATCCCAATCAAGACTTGTTTAAGCGTAACTTTCTGCTGATGAATGCGCTGTTTCAATTGCAAGCGCTGTTGCTGCCGCAGCAATGGCTGCAAGTACAGGCAATGGATATAAGAATATGCTCTTGCGTACCAACAGATCTCGCGTTAGAAATCCAAGCCGAGCAAAGTTTGCGTGAGTACTATCTAAACTGGGACAATTATCAGGTCAGTGGCGACTATATCCGCCAAATGTTAGAACAATTTTGGAGCCGTTATCAGGAACATATTGGTGCAGATAATAAATGCAGCGCTAACTCCAAAGACCGGCGAGCCGCCTTAATTGTTTTTGAATTACCTCAACAAGCCACCCAAACGGATATTCGCCAGCAATGGCGACGACTCGCACTGCGCTGGCATCCAGATCGTCACCAAGGCAATGCCGAAAAATTCAGAACCATGTGTGAAGCATGGCAGGTACTACGCGATTAATTTATTGGTTTTAAAGCTTGGTTTCACTTATCCGCAAGGCCAATAAATAGCTCGCCCCACCCATAATAATGTTAGCAATAGCAATCGCGGCAAATATGCCCGTCGCACCAAGCAAGGTATTACCTAACCAAGCCAACGGTAACATCAATAAAAATAAACGCGATAAATTAAGCGCCAACGAGCTGCCGGGGCGATTATAGGCATTAAGGCTGACCGCCAACATAATCACAATGCCGAGCGCGCCGTAAGCAAAAGGCACAATGCGTAAAAACACCACTATATACTCAATTACCGCGGTGTCCTGACTAAATAAATTAGCAATCGGTCGTGCTAATAATGCCACTACTACATAGCATACCAATTGCGTTAAGATTGAAAATTTGGCACTACCGACCAAAGCCCGTTGCGCGCGCAACGTCTGCCCCGCCCCAAGGTTTTGCGCGATAAAAGGCGTTAATGACGAAGACAACGCCATAATACTAATTAATAGTAACGACTCAATTCGAATGCCCACACCAAAGGCGGCCACCGCTGCCGTATCTGCACTGGCTAACATCGCCATAATAATTGCATTAATCAAAGGATTGATCATGTTTGACAGTGCCGCGGGCCGCCCTATTTTCAACACCGTTTGCCAGTGCCCATAACATTGACTAAAACTGAGTTTAACCCGGCGAATAAGATCGCTGCGATAAAGTAAAAATAACGAGCCTAACATCGAGAAAAACCACGCCAACAAGGTCGCTATTGCCGCGCCTTGCATGCCCATCGCAGGAAAAGGACCCCAACCAAAGATCAAAATAGGATCGAATATCGCATTGAGTAAGCCAGCGATTGCCATGACTAAGCTCGGCAATTTGGTATTACCGGTTGCCCGCAGCGCGCTGTTGCCCAACATCGGAATAACTAAGAAGATAATGGCGACATACCAGACACTAATATATTGCTCAATTAACGGAATTAAATGTGGCGGCGCGCCCAAGAAACTAAACAGCGGGTAAATCGAGACAATGCCAATGGCGCTTAACAAGATCACCAAACCAAGCCCTAAAATTAAACTGCTCACCACTAGATTAGCATCGTCATTGTTAGCACCTTGGCCCAACATTCGCGCGAGCGATGCCGACAAACCACTGCCAAGACCAATGATCACACTCGATAAAATTAAACCAACAGGAAAAGTAAAACTGATAGCGGCCAGTTCATCGGTACCCAGTAAACTAACAAACCAAGTATCGACTAAATTAAAGCCAAAAATGGTCAAAATACCCAAACCAGAGGGGATACTCATTTTTGTTAAGGTGTGGCGGGTTGAACCTTGCAGGAGATTTAATCTCAAAAGAAATCGGTAGCCTAATAAAAAAGAACTATTGTACCTGCGTTTTAATGATTTCCGGATAAATAAAACACGATAAATTGAAAAAATTATCAGCTAGCCCTTGGTTCTGTAAATTACACCCCCACCTCTTATTCACAAGCAAAAATAATCATAAACAATAAGTGCAGCCCGTGCTGTACTGACCCATATTTTGAAAATTATTAGGAGTTAACCATGAAAATTCGTCCTCTACACGATCGTGTTATCGTTAAGCGCACTGAGTCTGAATCTAAATCTGCTGGCGGTATCGTATTAACAGGCAGCGCCGCACAAGTATCTACTCGCGGTAAAGTACTAGCCACAGGTAACGGCCGTATTCTAGAAAGCGGTGACGTTCGTCCTCTTGATGTTAAAGTTGGCGACACAGTAATTTTCAAAGATGGTTACGGCGTTGAAAAAGAAAAAATTGACGGCGAAGAAGTATTAATTATGTCTGAAGCAGACATCTTGGCAATTGTTGAAGCTTAATCCCTTCATTGACCACTAATTAACAGAATTTAGGAACACAACATGACAGCTAAAGACGTAAGATTTGGAACTGATGCCCGCGTAAAAATGTTAGCCGGCGTTAATGTATTAGCAGATGCCGTCAAGGTAACTTTAGGGCCAAAGGGTCGTAATGTAATTATCGATAAAAGCTTTGGTGCTCCAATCATCACTAAAGATGGTGTAACTGTTGCCAAAGAAATCGAGCTAGAAGACAAATTCGAAAACATGGGCGCACAACTGGTTAAAGAAGTTGCTTCTCAAGCCAACGATGCAGCTGGTGACGGAACGACTACTGCAACAGTACTTGCACAGTCAATTATTACTGAAGGCATGAAAGCAGTTGCTGCGGGCATGAACCCAATGGATCTTAAGCGCGGTATCGACAAAGCAGTAATCGCTGCAGTTGCTGCTCTTAAAGATTTATCGCAAGAATGTACTGACAACAAAGCGATTGAGCAAGTTGGTACTATCTCTGCAAACTCTGATGTTAGCGTTGGCCAAATCATTGCAACAGCAATGGAAAAAGTGGGCACCGAAGGTGTTATTACCGTTGAAGAAGGTCAGTCGCTTGAAGACGAGCTAGACGTTGTTGAAGGTATGCAGTTTGACCGTGGTTACCTATCACCATACTTCATCAACAACCAAGAAACTGGTACGGTTGAACTTGATTCACCATTTATCTTATTAGTAGACAAGAAAGTTTCTAACATTCGTGAGCTACTGCCTACGCTTGAAGCACTTGCTAAAACAGGCAAGCCGCTATTAATTATTGCAGAAGACCTTGAAGGTGAAGCACTAGCAACGTTAGTGGTTAACAACATGCGCGGCATCGTTAAAGTAGCAGCAGTTAAAGCCCCTGGTTTTGGCGACCGTCGTAAAGCAATGTTACAAGATCTAGCCATTCTAACTGGCGGTACGGTTATCTCTGAAGAAATCGGCCTAGAGCTAGAAAAAGCAACTCTTGAAGATCTTGGTACTGCTAAGCGTGTAATCATTACCAAAGACAGCACCACAGTTATCGATGGCGCTGGTGATGAAGTTGCAATCAATGGTCGTGTTGCACAAATTAAAGCACAAGCACTTGAGTCTAGCTCTGACTACGACAAAGAAAAACTTCAAGAGCGTATGGCTAAACTAGCTGGCGGTGTTGCAGTGATTAAAGTTGGCGCAGCGACTGAACTAGCAATGAAAGAAAAGAAAGACCGTGTTGACGATGCGCTACACGCAACTCGCGCTGCAGTTGAAGAAGGCGTTGTTGCCGGTGGTGGTGTAGCTCTAGTACGTGCTGCTGCAATGATTTCTGGTCTAGAAGGTGATAACGAAGAGCAAAGCCACGGCATCGCAGTATTACTACGTGCCATGGAAGCGCCACTACGTCAAATCGTTACTAACGCTGGCGATGAAGCTTCAGTTGTTTGTAACAACGTTAAAAACGGCGAAGGCAGCTACGGTTTCAACGCTGCTAATGGCGAATATGGCGACATGCTTGCAATGGGTATCTTAGATCCTACTAAAGTAACCCGTAGTGCATTACAGTTCGCTGCATCAGTTGCTGGTCTTATGATCACAACTGAAGCGATGATCACCGACGCACCGCAAAAAGACTCAGGTGCTATGCCTGACATGGGCGGCATGGGCGGAATGGGTGGTATGGGCGGCATGATGTAAACGTATTGCCCAAATACTAGCACTTCCTAGAAAAGCCCGTAAGCTTATAGTTTACGGGCTTTTTTGTTGACTCCACTTCCTAATTCATTCCATAATATCCCACTACTTCCCAGAATTACTAGGTGTTAATGAGGGGTACCAGTGTTATTAGCCATCTTAAATTTGGCGCTTTAAATAGTCGTACCCCTCATTTTGTACCCCTCTTAGGAGATTTTAATGCCATTAACAGTGCTAGAAGTTAAGAATTTATCCTGCCCTGATGATAAGTCACAGATCAAGAGATCTGACGGTAACAACTTGTTCTTACTAATTAAAAGCGGCGGCTCTAAGCTTTGGCGGCTTAGGTTTAGACATGCAGGTAAGTATCAAGAAATGGCTTTAGGAAAGTACCCCTCCGTATCCCTAAGTGAAGCACGTAAATTGGCAGAGGAAGCTAGGGCGTCGCTAATTAACGGTATTAATCCGATGGATGTACGAAGAGAAAGAAAACGCACTAAAACAACTTCTAAAGATAAGCTGTTTGAAACAATTGCCCTAAAGTGGTGGGAACAACAAAAAGACTCTTGGTCTGATGATCATGCCGCTAGAATTAAACGCTGGTTGCTGGTGGACTCTAAATGTATAAGTAATCTCCACATTGAAGATATTGATGCAGGGCATATTACGGAATTAATGTTAGCCATTGAGGCTGCGGGTACGCCTAAAAAGGCTCCTAATATATTAGCCGTCATAAATCGGGTGTTTGGTTATGCACTGGCGCATAGATTAACGCGAGGCAACCCAGCCCAAGGATTACCGTTAGGTGACATATTAAAACCCTTACCAAAAGTAAAGCATAGGGCGGCAATTGTTAAGCCTAATGAGCTAGCCCAATTAATTAAAGACATCGATGCAACACAGTCAGGTAATTATTGTACCGCAGAAGCACTTAAGTTAATCCCTAGAGTCTTTTTAAGACCAACGGAAATAAGAAATTTAAAATGGGAATACATCGACTTTGATGATCTTTTGATTAGAATACCAGCCGAAAAAATGAAGCGAGAACGAGAACACTTAGTGCCAATGTCAAAACAAGTCGCTAAGCATCTAAAGGAAGTTAAAGCCGTTACTGGTTATTCTACATTGGTATTTCCAAATCAAAGAGACAGCAGTAAACCGATGAGTAAAAATGTATTAACGAATCGTTTACGCAGTTTAGGCTACCCCGCTGATGTGATGTCTGCCCACGGCTTTAGAAGTACCGCATCGACTATTTTACATGAAAAAGGCTGGGATCATGACGTGATTGAAGTACAGCTTTCACATTTGACAGGAACCGCAACCTCAAGAGCTTATAACCGTTCAATTTATTTAGCTGAAAGAACAAAGTTAATGCAAGAGTGGGCGAATTATTTAGATGATCTATCTAATATGGGTTAAGAAGGGTATAAAAAAATAATGAGCAAACTAGATAAACTAAAAGAGTGGTTCACACTTGAAGATGCCGCTAAACACATTTCCAAAAAGATTGATGAAACTATCACTATTGATGATTTGTATCGGTCGGCACTCGATGGGTATTTAAAACTTTCTGTATATTTTGTTAACAATGCCTATGGCATAACAGGGAAACTGTGTGATATTGATAATCAGCTACCGCAAGATTTTGATACAAAGAGGAGTGATGTTCAGAATATAGAAGGCATTTGGGATTTATCAATGCGTGGTTTGGAAGCTCATTTAATTGAAGAACATTTTGTACAGGGTAGCTCTGGATTAAGGCTTACACAGCAAAGTAAATATGAACATGGAATTTTACTACAACGAGACGGTGTTATCTGCAGACTTTACAAAGGATTCGATCGTAAGACGATATGTGATCCTAAATTCAACGAGTCAGAAGAGAGGCAACGTGCTATTGCGGAAGCACCTATGAGGGCTTTAGAAAATCATCTTAGGATTAACCATCCTCTACTTAGAACTGGTAGATTCGGCATCGAATACGCACCTTGTGCCAAATTTTCTGATCTCGGTTGTGTATTGATTATTAAAAGCCTTGAAGTCACTCGCTTCATCCAGTCCTTAGAAGATACACCGCAAGAAGAAAAACCACTTCATGATAAAGAACGCACTACGTTACTTACTCTCATAGGCGCACTTCTAAAAGAGCAAAATATAAACTATTCAGAGAAAGGTGCAGGTAACCCTGCTACTGTTAAATTGATAGTAGAGAAATCTGATATGACAATATCAGAAAATACCGTTCGTAAAATTTTTCGTCAAATCTCTGAGACTCTAGGTTAATCCACATTATTTTTAGATATTGAAAAACGCAATTGAGTATTTGCTTTCCGCAATTGCGTTTTTTACGCCCCCTCTTCCCGCATTCTCTTGGTCACATTCAATAAACGACCAAGAGAGCTTAAGATGTCTAAAAAATTCATTCGCTTACCAGAAGTAAAAAGTAAAACAGGTTTATCACGTAGCAGTATTTATTTACGTATGAGCAATGACGAATTCCCCCAAAGTATTTCATTAGGTAGCCGCGCAATTGGTTGGCTGGACGCTGATATTGAGCAGTGGCTTGATGAGTGCATTTCAGCATCTAAGGCGGCTAGCCATGGGTAGTCGTAATAACCCTAATCGTATCAAAATCCATCGCAGCTATACCGTAATTGAGGTTAGTGAAGCATTGGGCGTTCACCCCAAAACTGTGCGTAATTGGATTCGTGTTGGTTTACCTGTTGTAGATGAAAAACGTCCGCTCTTAATTTGTGGGGTTGACTTAAAAATTTATTTAAAACAGAAACGCAAAACTTACATGCATCGATGTGAAGTAAATGAAATGTATTGTTTCAAATGCAAACACCCTAAAAAACCAAGCATCGAATCGCTTCAGTTTATAGCAAAGCCTGCTGGCATGGCGCAAATGACGGGGCGTTGTGGCGAGTGTGGATGCAAAGCAAATAAGTATGTTTCTTGGCGTGACGTAAATCAAATTTGGCTTGAACTCGGAGGGAAATTACCGATAGCAGAGAAACACTTAAACCTGAGAGGAAAAGCTCTCTTAAATTATCCTTTAAATACGGTATTTGATGATGAAAAAAAGTAGTGTAAATAACGTTCGAATTCTGCATGAATACATCAAGTATTTGAGAGATGCAAAACGCCAAGATCATTCAACAATTGATGGAGCAATGAAGTCAATTAATCGCTTTGAAGAATATACGGGCTACCTTGATTTCAATAAGTTTAAGGCAAAGCGTGCTATTGGGTTTAAGAAGCATCTTCTTGCTCAAAAATCGATTGTGACTGGGGAAAAGTTGAGTAAGGCAACGGTGCTTACTGCAACTCGCCACTTAAAAATGTTCTTCCAATATCTCGTCACACAAAAAGGCTATCGAGCAAAAATCAACTACAGCGATATTGAATATTTCAATTTGTCTGAAAAAGATACTCGCATTGCCAATGCCAAGCGTAAAAGGAATGTGGCGACAATTGAGCAGATCATGCAAACCTTGGAAGTTATGCCTTACTCAACAACGATTGAAATGCGTGATAGAGCTTTAGTTGCCTTTGTAATCCTAACAGGCGCAAGAGACAGTGCTGTTGCTTCAGCGAAGATTAAACACATAGATATTGCCGAACAAAGTTTTTATCAGGATGCAAGGGAAGTAAATACAAAGTTTAGTAAAACCTTCACTACTTACTTTTTTCCTGTGGATGAGTTGCCATTAAAGATTTTGACTGAATGGATTGAGTATTTGATTAAAGAGCTTGGATATAAGCAAAATGAACCGTTGTTTCCAAAAACCAAGTTGGGACACAACAAAAACCAGCAATTTGAAGTTGTTGGTTTACTTAAAGATCATTGGAGTAATGCAAACCCAATCCGCAAGGTCTTTAAACAAGCCTTTGAAGCTGCTGGTTTGCCTTATTTTAATCCTCACAGCTTTCGTCATACTTTGGTAAGACTAGGTGAAAACCTTTGTCGATCGCCTGAAGAGTTTAAAGCATGGAGCCAAAACTTAGGACATGAAAGCGTGTTAACCAGCTTTTATAGTTATGGTGATGTGCCAGATTACAAACAAGCCGAACTATTGCGTAAATTAGCCGAGCCAGCTGATAGTATTTCTTCAGATATGGAAGATAAATTTAAACAATTTATGATGTTCCAAGAAATGATGGAGAAAAAATAAACCCATTAAATTAACCTGATTATCTGGTATCAAAAAACAGTCGTATATTGATACCAGTCTTCCATATCAAAAACTGGCATCATAAAAGTAGGGGGTAGCTTTTATGATACTTAAATTATATGATACCCCCATATTTGATACCTTCTATAAAAGTGAGTGACCAATGCGTATCTTCTCCTATTGTCGTGTCTCTACAACAGAGCAAACAACCGAGAATCAAATTATTGCTATCCGTCAGAAAGGGTATGAGGTGAGTGACTCTCGTGTTATCAGCGAAACGATTTCAGGTTCTGTTGAAGCAATGAAGCGAGATAAATTTAAGATGTTAATCAATCATCAGATAGAAAGTGGCGATATGTTGGTTGTCTTAAAGTTAGACCGTTTAGGCCGAGATAACATCGACGTACAAAACACAATCAAGCTGCTTACAGAGAAAGGCATTAAGGTTGTTTGCCTTGATCTCCCCATCGCAGATCTTTCTAGTGCTGAGGGTAAGTTGATGTTGCAAATGTTTTCGGCCTTTGCTGAGTTCGAGCGCAACCGAATTAGAGAACGAACAAAAGAAGGACTTGAACGAGCTAAAGCTCAGGGTAAAAAGCTAGGCAGACCAGAAGCCCACGCCACAACGCATTCAGTTCAAGCAAAGAAAGCCGAGGGCTTATCGCAAGCGAAAACCGCAGAAGCGTTAGGTTTGGGAATTGCTACAGTGAAAAGACATTGGAATAAAACGACTTATATAGTTTAGCTTGCAATGTGACGGAGGCAATAATTTTGGCTTCTTCGAATTTTGATTATTTATTATCGTTAATATTCTTTCCTAAGACTTCCTAAAAAGGCTCTTTAAATAGGAGGGTTATCAACCTAATCCATTAAATTTCATATATAATCTTTGATATGAACTGCACGTAACCGCAGTAATCCTAAGTTATTAGAGTAATAAAAAACATGGCAAAAGTACCCGCTAAAAAGATACCAACAACGAAAAAGAAAGAAAAATCATTTGAAGAAATACTCTGGGACGCAGCAAACAAGCTACGTGGTAGTGTTGAATCGTCAGAATATAAACATATTGTTTTAAGTCTTATATTTTTGAAATTCATCAGTGATACATTTGAAAAGCAAAGAGAAAAACTCATTGATGCTGGGCTTGAAAAGCATATTGATATGGTGCCAGCTTACACCAAAGATAATGTGTTTTATTTACCAGAAAACAGCCGTTGGAGCTTTGTTCAACAAAACGCTAAGCAAGAAGATATAGCGCTTAAAATTGATACAGCCCTAAGTACCATAGAAAAAACCAACAAAGCCTTACAAGGCGCATTACCAGATAACTATTTCTCTCGTCTTGGTTTGGATGTCAGTAAACTTTCTGCTTTGATTGATGTAATTAATAACATAGATACTCTAGCTAATCCGCACGAAGATGTGGTTGGGCGAGTTTATGAATATTTTCTTTCTAAATTTGCCATTGCAGAAGGTAAAGGTAAAGGCGAGTTCTATACCCCAAAAAGCATCGTTAACTTACTTGCCGAGCTTATCGAACCCTACAAAGGAAAAATATACGATCCCTGTTGTGGGTCGGGCGGTATGTTTGTTCAATCAATGAAGTTCATTGAGAACCATCAAGGCAATAAAAAAGATATTTCTGTTTATGGTCAAGAATATACGGGCGCAACCTACAAGTTAGCGAAAATGAACCTCGCTATTCGTGGCATCTCTGCCAATCTTGGTGCTGCCGCAAAAGATACCTTTGCCAATGACCAACACGAAACGCTTAAAGCTGATTTTATTATGGCAAATCCTCCTTTTAACCAAAAAGATTGGCGAGCCTCAGATGAGTTGGTTGATGATCATCGTTGGGATGGCTATGAAACACCACAAACAGGTAATGCTAACTATGGTTGGATATTGCATATGGTATCTAAGCTATCTGAAAATGGTGTGGCTGGTTTTATTCTTTCGAATGGTGCTTTATCAGGAGATGGTACTGAAAAGGCTATCCGTAAGAAGCTAATTGAAAATAACCTTGTAGAAGCAATTATTATGTTGCCTCGTAATATGTTTTATACCACTGACATTAGTGTAACTCTTTGGATTTTAAACAAGAATAAAAAAGCGCATTACGTTCCGCACGAAGATGTAACTCGAAACTATCGAGATCGTGAAGATGAAATTCTGTTTATGGATCTACGTCAACGTGGCGAACCATTTGAGAAGAAGTACCTTCAGTTCTCAGAGCAAGATATTAAAGACTTTGCAGAAACACTTCATACTTGGCAAGAAGTCAGAGCTAATGAGCAATACCAAAATATTGCAGAATTTTGTTACTCTGCGAATAAAAGTGAGATTGCAGCTAAGGATTACTCATTAGTACCAAGCAAATACATTGAGTTTATTAATCGAGATGAAAATATCGACTTTAATGAGAAGATGAATACTCTCAAATCTGAATTTAGTGAGCTTCTAGTTCAAGAAGAACAGTCAAAGAATGACTTGTTAAACGTCTTTAAAGAGTTGGGCTATGAGATCAAATTATAAAAAGTTAGGCCAGTTCATTCGAGATATTTCTGTTAAGAACAAAGACCTCAATGTTGAGCTATTACTCGGTGTAAGTATCACAAAGCGATTTATTACTTCAATAGCAAATACTGTCGGCACTGATATGTCGAAGTATAAGATCGTAAAACGTCACCAGTTTGCTTATGGTCCTGTGACTTCTCGCAATGGCGAGAAAATATCGGTAGCTTTACTCAATGAAGATGAGTGCCTTGTTTCTACTTCTTATACAGTGTTTGAAATAGTTGATACGGACCAACTTGATCCTGAATACCTAATGATGTGGTTCAGACGCTCTGAGTTTGACCGATATGCACGCTATATGTCACACGGTACGGTTCGAGAGCTATTTGGTTGGGAAGAAATGTGTGATGTTGAACTGCCAATCCCTGCCATCGAAAAGCAGTGGGAAATTGTGCGTGAATACAATGTGGTGAATGATCATATAGTGCTAAATGAGCAACTCACTCAAAAGTTAGAGGCCACAGCACAAGCCATTTACAAACAGTGGTTTGTGGATTTCGAGTTTCCTATCACTAAAGAATACGCAGAGTCGATTGGTAAACCAGAATTAGAAGGAAAGCCTTATAAATCGTCTGGTGGAAATATTGAGTCTTGTGAAGAGTTAAAAGTAGATATTCCAGCGATTTGGAAAACTCATTGTTTAGATGATGTTCTTGAACTGATTATTGATCATAGAGGGAAGACTCCTCTGAAATTAGGTGGGCAATGGAGTTCATCTGGTTTTCCTGCAATATCAGCTAAAAATATTAAAAAAGGTAAAATAGTCCAAAGAAATACAATTAGATTTGTAAATGATGAACTCTATGAAAAATGGATGAAAGTACCTTTGCAAACAGATGATCTCATTATGACATCAGAGGCCCCGATGGGAGAGCTTTTATATGTTGGTCAAAAAACAGATTTTCTTTTAAGCCAAAGGCTTTATGCGTTTAGAACCATTAAGTCAATGATTTCAGGTTACTACTTGTACTATTGGATGTTAAATCCATTATGTGTGAGAGATATGGAAGGTCGAGCATCAGGAACTACTGTATTAGGTATTAAACAATCAGAGCTAAGGAAAGTTAAGATATTAAAACCTGATTTAAATACGATGAATACATTTTCCAGATTGGTAGCTCCGATTTTTAAACAGAAAGAAAATATCGAAAATAGAAATGTAGCGTTAGAAGAACTAAGGAATATTCTTTTTTTAAGATTATCTAGGATTTAGACCATGAAATTCACAGAAGAAAGACTTGAACAAGCCATTATTGAACTGCTAGGGAAAGAAGGCTATCCACATACTCGTGGTGAGGCGATTGAACGGCTACCTGAAGATGTGCTGATTAAGTCCGATCTTCGTGAGTTTATAGCAAAGCGTTATCAAGCTGATTCAATCACTGACTCTGAAGTTGAATCGGTCATTCATAAGCTGGAATATCTCCCAGCATCAGATCTTTACGATACTAACAAAGCCATTATGAAGTTTGTTGCTGATGGTTTTTTGTTAAAGCGTGAAGATGCCAATCAGAAAGATTTATATATTCAGCTAATCGACTACGACAATGTTAAACAGTCATTACCGATAGTATTGAAAGAATTGCAAGGTGTTGCTGAGGCTAGTCCAAAAGACCTACCTAGTAGTGATAATAATATCTACCGTATCGTTAATCAGATGGAAATACAGGGCTATGAGCTGCGTATTCCTGATGGGATCCTTTATATTAATGGCTTGCCGTTAGTGGTGTTTGAGTTTAAAAGTGCCATTCGTGAAGAAGCAACTATTTATGATGCCTATAAGCAACTAACCACCCGTTATGACCGTGATATTCCAGAACTATTCAAATATAACGCTCTATGTGTGATCAGTGATGGTATTAATAACAAGATGGGATCTTACTTTGCCCCGTATGAATTTTATTATTCTTGGCGAAAAATCACGGGTGAAGAGAAGTTAGACAAAGACGGTATTGATTCTCTGTTTACTATGATCAGCGGTTTATTTAATAAGCAGCGTTTGGTCGATGTAATTCGCCATTTTATTTATGTACCTGACACCTCCAGCAAACAGGAGAAAATTGTTTGTCGTTATCCGCAGTATTACGCTGCAACTAAGCTCTTTACTAATATAAAACAGCATATGAAGCTTATTGATAAGCAAGGCAACTTGATTAACGAGAATGGCTTACGTGACGGTAAAGGCGGTACTTATTTTGGTGCAACAGGCTGTGGTAAGAGCTACACAATGTTGTTTTTATCTCGTTTGTTAATGAAAGATATTGAGTTGGGTAGCCCTACCATCATTTTAATCACTGACCGTACCGATTTAGATGACCAACTCGCTGGCACATTTACTAACGCCAAAGCTTATGTAGGCGACCAAAATATTATTAGTGTTGAGAGTCGAAGTGAGCTGCGTGAACACCTAAAAGGCCGTAAAAGTGGCGGTGTATTCCTTACTACTATTCATAAGTTTACCGAAGAATTAGCACTACTGACTGAACGTACCAATGTTATTTGTATCTCTGATGAAGCGCATCGTAGCCAAATTAATTTAGAGCAAAAGATTACCGTCACTGAAGATGGTGTGAAAAAGACTTATGGTTTTGCTAAATATCTGCACGACTCTTTACCTAATGCGACTTATGTTGGTTTTACGGGGACACCGATTGACGCAACGCTGGATGTATTTGGTGCAGTGGTAGACAGCTACACAATGACTGAATCTGTTTATGATGAAATTACCGTTCCTATTATTTATGAAGGTCGAGCTGCAAAAGTCTTACTTGATGGTAAGCAACTTGATCTCGTTGAAAAATATTATAAAGAGTGTGAAGACGCAGGCACTAATGAATATCAAATAGATAAAAGTAAAAAAACGATGGCGAGTATGTCTACCATACTAGGCGATCCTGACCGTATAAACGCTATAGCTAGAGACTTTGTTGAACATTATGATAATCGTGTAGAAGAAGGCTCTACTCAAAAGGGTAAAGCTATGTTTGTTTGTAGCAGCCGTGAAATTGCTTATCAATTCTACCAAGATATTATTGTGCTTCGTCCTCAATGGGATGAGGTGAAAATATGTGAAGAAGGTTCAACTTTATCAGAAAGTGATAAGAAAAAAGTTAAGCCGATGGAGCGAGTTAAAATGATTATGACTCGTAACAAAGACGATGATAAAGCGATGTGGGATAAACTTGGTAATAAAGAGTACCGTAAAGAGTTAGATCGTCAGTTTAAAAATGGTAAATCTAACTTTAAAATAGCCATTGTAGTAGATATGTGGTTAACAGGTTTTGATGTGCCGTTTCTAGATACTATTTATATTGATAAACCATTGCAAAAACATAATTTGATTCAAACTATCTCTAGGGTAAACCGTAAGTTTGAAGGAAAAGAAAATGGTTTAGTGGTCGATTATATCGGCATTAAGAAACAGATGAACTTAGCCCTTTCTCAATATACGGGCGGCCAAAAGCAAGATATTGAAGATATTAAACAATCAGTGATTGTGGTGAAAGATCACCTTAGTTTACTCGATGGTTTATTTCATCAATTTGATTCAAAACCCTATTATAACGGCTCCCCATTAGAGCAACTACAATGCTTAAACGCTTCTGCGGATTTTACGCTAAGAACCAAGAAGTTTGAAAAAACCTTTATGGACTTAACTAAGCGGCTTAAATCTGCTTATGATATTTGTGTGGGTAGCAACGAGTTAACTCAAGATCATAAAGATAAAATTCATTATTATTTAGCGGTTCGTACCATTGTTTTTAAAATTACAACGGGTGGTGCGCCTGATGTTGATCAAATGAACCGTAAAGTACGTGATTTAGTTAAAAATGCATTATTGAGTGATGGTGTTGAGGAAATATTTAAACTTGGTGAAGATAGTGGCGGCGAAATTAATATTTTCGATGCTGATTATCTCGCTAAATTAGAAGTGATTAAACAGCCTAATACTAAGCTTCAGTTACTTCAGCAGATGCTTGCCAAAGCCATTGGAGAGTTTAAAAAGACCAATAAAGTTAAGGGCGTAGATTTCTCTAAAAAGATGAATATGCTGGTTGAAAAATATAATGAGCGTGAAGAAAAAGACGTACTTAGATCTGAAGTGATTACCGATTTTTCAGATGAGATTATCAACCTATATAACGATCTGCGAGAAGAAATGTCTTCGTTTAGTGAGATGGGCATAGATTTCGAAGAAAAAGCATTTTACGACATTTTAATATCATTAGCTCATAAGTATGATTTTACTTACCCAGAAGATAAATTGCTGGATCTAGCGAAAGAAGTAAAAGCGGTGATTGACGATAAAGCCCAATATCCAGATTGGAATAAACGTGAAGATATTAAGGCTGATTTGCAATTTAGTTTAATCATTTTGCTAGATGAGTGGGGTTATCCACCGATTGATCGTGATGAAGTGTATAAAGAGATATTTGAACAGGCTGAGAATTTTAAAAGTCATAGAGCAGCATAAGAAATTACGGGTGTAAAATGGAAACTCAAAATAAGAACGAAGATGAAAAAATTGAAGGGTTAGATAATGCACCTTCTGAGTCTTGGGGCGACTATCCGCTAGATACTGTTTTTGTTAGAAAAGAACCTAGAACTGTTGGAGATATTGTAAGTCGGATAGATAAGGGAAGATATAAACTAGACCCAGACTTTCAAAGAGACTTTGTTTGGAACCTAACAAAGCAGTCTCGGCTGATTGAATCAAGTCTTATGCGAATACCTCTTCCTGTTTTATATGTAGCAGAAGACACTGATGGAAAAATTATTGTTGTTGATGGGCTTCAACGACTTACTACTTTTCATCGATACTTAAATAACAAATTTGCCTTAAAAGATGTTGGCAGCTCAGATCCTGAATCTGTGATATCGGGGAAAAAATTCGATGCATTGCCTATCCACTTACAAGAAAGAATAGAAGATACCCAACTTACGCTTTATATTCTAGATCCTAAAGCCCCCGAAAGAGCTAGATTGGATATATTTGAAAGGGTTAATAGTGGAGAACCATTAACTCGACAACAGATGCGAAACTGTCTTTATTCTGGGGAGTCTACTAGGTGGTTAAAAAAGGCTTCTCACATGGACTGTTTCTTAAAAGCCACTGGTCGCTCCCTTAAAATAAAGTCCATGAGAGATAGGGAAGTTATTAATCGGTTTTGTGCATTTTATATTTTGGGGTTTGATTCATATAAAGGAGATATGGAAGAGTTTCTTGCAGAAGCATTAACTTCTATGAATGAAATGGATGAGGATTCTTT
Source organism: Gammaproteobacteria bacterium (assembly GCA_013214945.1). Lineage (NCBI taxonomy): Bacteria > Pseudomonadati > Pseudomonadota > Gammaproteobacteria > Gammaproteobacteria bacterium. The sequence continues at coordinate 191,888 of JABSRT010000006.1, read as the reverse complement.
AGCTGAGATGAAAGAAGCATTTTCTAGTGCTATGGAACTAAGTTATAAACTTTTTGGAAAACACTCATTCAGAAAGTCTCTAGCAAAAAATAATGGCGACGATTCACGTTCTGTGCTTAATATTTCATTATTTGATGCATTAGCTTCTCAGTTAGCTTTAAATCAAAGATTTTTGAAAGATATACACCCTAACTTAGTAAAAGAAAGAATATGTAAATTAATGGAATATAGTAAATTTACTTCAGCTATATCCTACTCAACTAACAACACAATTGAAGCCAAAGCCCGCCACCGATTGGCGAACAAAATGTTAAGTACCGCTGAAAAGGTGAGCATCGATGAAATCATTTATCTAGATATCATCGAGGAGCATTTTAAATACATAAAGAAGAGTATTTATAGCGAAAAGGCGTGTCAAATAGCACGTCACTTCTATTCTGAAATAGAGGAAGTAAAACAATTTACAGATTGGTCTGTAAAAGAAAATCTTCTAAGTGAAATTTATTTCAAAGTAGTGCTTGTTTTGGAGCCATATGAGTTAAATGAAGTACAAACTACATTATTAATCTCAAAATTGATGGAACAAGCGAAAGAGTACAATGTAAGCAAAGGGTAGGGAATAAAATGCTTGATAATATATATATAGAAAACTTTAAATGCTTTAAAAAACAGAATATTCCAATGGCTCAGTTGACTCTTTTTACAGGCTTTAATGCTGCTGGAAAGTCCAGTGCTATACAAACATTGCTCCTAGGTCGTCAACTTCAAAAAAATTCAAATGGGGACTTAGCAGCCCCTCTTAATGGAGATTGTGTCAAGCTAGGTACAGTAGGTGACGTAAGGTGTCATTTTGGCTCTGATAAAGAAATCGTAATTAAATATACCACTAAGGAAAGTACATTGTCTTTATCCTTAGATGCTAGCTTACGAAATCAGAATTCATTACCATTCAAAGTAGAAGACGATAGTAATTCTTCAGAAATATACAGTAAGTTAAATGAAATCATATTCATAAGTGCCACTCGAAATGGGACATTGGATGTATACCCTGTACCGCACAGTCCCTTTCCTATTCATGCTGATGTTGGTGACTGTGGTCAATTTGCTCCTTGGTGGTTTAGTCAATATATCGATGAAGATATATCGATAAAGAAGCAAAATGGAAAGGAATCGGCAATGACCTTGAGGCGGCAGTTCAATGCTTGGGCTAACGAATTGTTCCCAGGTGCAGAAGCTTCAGTAGAAGAACTTGAAAGAGTACCCCTTGTTAAGCTTGAACTAAGAACGAGTACAAGACAACAGTTCAAGCGCCCTGCAAATATTGGTTATGGATTAACTTATGCTTTCCCTATTTTAGTAGCAGGGTTATTGGCTAAAAAAGGACAAATATTGATTGTAGATAGTCCTGAAGCTCACCTGCATCCCCTTGGGCAATCGAGAATTGGTTACTTCTTAGGAGCAATGTCTGCTGCTGGTGTTCAAGTCATTTGTGAAACTCACAGTGATCATGTCTTAAATGGTATAAGACTTGCGGTAGCTGATAACACTATTACGAATACGGATGTGGCTATACATTTTTTCCAGCCTCAAATTGGTGCCACTGAAGAGACACCTTTAATAACATCCCCACAAATAGATCCTAATGGTAGCCTTGATATCTGGCCTGACGGCTTTTTCGATCAAACGGATAAAGATTTAGCTAAACTAAATGGGTGGACTTAATTAATATGGAATGGATTCTAAATGACTTATCTTTAAAAAATAAATATGCCACAGCAGCAGACTTTCTTACCGATATTGAAGGAATTGTTAAGTTAAGGTTTACGAATAAATTAATTAATGAAAAATTATTGTGTCCAAGAAGTATTGGGAATATTGAAGTTATTAACGATAAGCTATTTTCTCAAGTTGTATTAACGGACGCACCAAGGGACTTAAAGCAGCAAATAATGATTTGGGTAAATAGAAAAGGCCCTTTCTGGTGTGATAATAGAATAGAGAATGATGATGATTATTTTGAATATAATGACATCGATGTTACTGATTTAGGCTTGGGAGAATGTGCAAGGAAATCGATTATTAAACAAAGAGTTGCCTCTTACAGTTTTTCAGGGCTTTACGACCTATCACCTTTACCTATTCAACATGGTATTCCTGAAGATAACCTCGGTACATATGATATAGAGAACCTTTGGACTACAGAGCAACTACTTGAGTCGTGCCGTGAATCGATACCTGAACCAACTACTTGGGTTGAAGCTTTAGAGCAGCTAGAACAGACATTTCCAAAATTAATATTCTCAATTCATCTTATAGAGCAAGTTGCGACACTGCCATTCAACCTGACTGTATACCAACGAATGAAAGCGCTTTGTCGAGTATTGGAAGATTACTTGGATAGTAGAAATGAAAGAGGTGAATCTACCGGTAAGACTGTAGAAATATTAAATGAACATTTTCGTGGTAGGAAAGCATGGTTTTCTGATGAAACAGATGATGACATCAGAGATTTTGAGCATCAATTGAAGTTCATTGATACTAGAGATGATACTAAGAAGAAATATAGCTTTCATGGGAAAATTAAGACCCCACAAGTGCGAGTTTACTTTGAGTGGCCGATACCGTCAGGCCAGAGAGATATTCAAATCGTTTACTTTGGCCCCAAGATTACTAAAAAATAACGACATGAGCCTATGTTCATTGCCGTGCCAGCAGTTTAGAAATATTTTGGTAGCATAAACGCACGGCACATGGTGAGGAATTCAGGTTAATCACTCAGCCCAATATGTAGTGGGTACAATCAGGGGTATACAGGCGTCAGCTTTACTTTTAACTTAATTAAATCAATGCTTTGGTTATGTGTGGGCGGCATGATGTAATCATACTGGCCTAAATACATAATAACGGCGTTATGACTGCGCTCGCATAAGAAACACTATGCAGCGCTTATCATGCCTTGTTCTAATGTATTTACCCTGCGCATGAAGTGTTATGTGCTGAAGATGAAAAAGCCTGAATAGTAATATTCAGGCTTTTTTTGTGAGCGAACGATACAGAATATTTTTAAAAATCACTGATATAAAAGTACAGGCCCCGAATTCTAGGTATATTCGTGTTTCGACAATTGAACAAAACACGGAACGCCAATTAAATATAATCCCACTAGATGAAACCTTCACTGATAAATGTAGCGGTAAAGATACAAACCGACCTGCTCTGAAGGAGCTTATAAAATTTGTTAGAAAGGATGACACTGTACATGTGCATGACATCAGCCGAATGGCTCGTAAGGTTTTACCTTGCGGGCTTTTTTGTTGCTGTTGTTTCGTGCATAACTCTTGTGCGGCATGATATAGCCACCTTTTCACCTAAGATCGCTTTTACATGGCATAAAGTTAACCGGCTCAGTCTCAATCAGATTTTTGAGCATGCACCAGTCAAAAGTGAGTCATTTTTTTGTCAAACGCCGTTATTAACAGCGGTTAATAATTATTTGAATCAAAACAAAAATTAAGCGCTAACATAATCGTCAACGGCTATTAGGGCTAACAAAGTCTATTTAAACTACAAAATCAATAATGTTGGCACTAAAGTTGCTTTTAATTACATAACATTGAAAAGAACCTGACTTTATCGGGTTTCTGACACTCAAGAAAAGGACAACCTTATGTTTAAAAGTGAAATTGTGACACATGCCGCTGCTTCTGCCGAAACGAACCGTTTGGTACTAAACAGCTTAGGTCTTGAACATGAAGGACCTATTCAATACATGGTATTAAAAAGTGACGTGGCGGGTGAAGAAATTTTCAGTGCGTTAGTTGGTGGTGAAATTGTTGGTGACGATATCAACTTAACGCCTGTTGGCACTGGCGCTTATGAAGCGTTATGTTCATTGCCTGGTCAAGAAATTCAAATGTACGCCCTAAGTGACGACGACGAAATTATGGCGCAGCAAGTGCCTGGTATTATTGAGCAGCAACGCAATGGCAGCCGTCTTTGCTTTATCAGTTCAAACCTTGTTGAACGCCAGCAACAAATAATGGATGCATTTTCATTAGTTAAGGCTAAAAACTTAGCTGCCTAGCGCTCGGTGTGACACGCTAGGGTTATAAGCCACGATCTAACTGGTGTACTAGGTTAGCTCTGTGGCTTACCTTTTAGGTTGGCTTTAAATACCTGTAATATTTGCAGCGACACTTCAATTTTCACGACCAGCGGCTGAACTTGCTTAGTTATCTCTTCCGGTGAGAGCTGTTGCAATTCTATTAAGTCTTTCGCTAGCTCTTCAGCATACGGAGTAAAGCGGTTTGCTTTCGTGCTAAATCCTAGGCTTTGATCAAAGATCGAACTAAATTTTGCCATATCTTGCTGGCGCAATTCATTAATTTTCTTGTCGGCGTCAATCGACTGACGATAGATCAGGCGAATGTTTTCTTGCAGTGCGGTAAAAAGTTGACTATGTGGCATCTTATTCTCTATAACCTATAAATTTTGCGACATTATACCTTGGGAAATAACCCAAGATCTATCGGTGTTTTGTGAGCCTCGCCACCAATTTCTCTGACTAATTTAGGAACCAAGAAGCCCGGCAGTTGCTGATGCAGCTGACGCATCATCGTGATGGCCTTAGTCTCGGGAGTATCAAAATGGCTCGCGCCAGCGACCTTATCGAGTAAGTGTAAGTAATAAGGTAATATTCCAGCGTCAAATAATGCTTCGCTCAGCTGCGCTTGCACCGCTGCACTGTCATTAATGTCTCGTAATAACACCGCCTGATTTAGCATCGTCACCCCTGCTTGTTTCAACCGCTGTACAAACTCACTGACCGTGTCATCAATTTCATTGGGGTGGTTAATGTGCAACACCATTATTAGTTTAAGCCGGCTATTACGGCACAGCTCAACAAATTGCTCGGTTATCCGCGCTGGAATAACCACCGGCAACCGGGTGTGGATCCGCACACGGGTCAAATGGGGAATCGGCTCTAGCAGCGCCATTAAAGCACTAAGCTGATCATCATTGGCCATTAACGGATCGCCGCCCGATAAGATCACCTCATTGATCTGAGGCCGCTGACCAATATAAAGTGCGGCATCTTTAAAGCCTTGCTTATTGGGGCTGTTGTCTTGATAGGGAAAATGGCGTCGAAAGCAATAACGGCAATTAACGGCACAACCCGTTCTTACCATGAGTAACACCCGGTTTTCATATTTATGTAATAAGCCAGGTAAGGGGGTCACTTGCTCGATTTGTTCAACGAGGGGATCGGCACCAAAGCCTGGCTGTTGCTCAAATTCCAACGCTGAGGTCATAACCTGTAACAAGAGCGGATCCTTGGCATTACCGCGTTGCATTCTGTTCGCAAAAGGTACCGGTACCCGCAGCGGGAATAGTTTGCGCGCAGCAAAGGAACCGAGCAGTGGTTCAGGATCAATCGCTAAATATTCCAGTAGCTTAGCAGGGTCAGTAAATGCCTGACTTAACTCTTTTTGCCAGCTAAGCTGGGGGGTGATCATATTTCGGGCTATTATCTTCATCATTTATTTTTAGATTGGTGATTAATCAGGTAGAATCTGCCAATTAATATCGTTAGCAGTAATTGACAAACTATAACAATAATGTGCTTTGTCAGTAAGGCTAGCAGTCGTAGATTAACAAAATAAATTAATTGCGCGCTGACAGACAGCTTCAAGGTTGCACGCAGTACCACTTATTTTAATGAAATAACGCTGCCAGTAACACTGCTGACTTTAAGTAAATAAAGACCTGCGACTTAAGAGAGTTATCTTTTGGGTAACAGAGCACAGATTCTGACAACATAATGAGGAAATCATGGCTACAGTTAGCACAAACGAATTTAAAAACGGTTTAAAATTCATGCTCGATGGTGAACCAACTACCATTATTGACAACGAGACAGTTAAGCCAGGTAAAGGTCAGGCCTTTAACCGCGTTAAAGTTCGTAAACTAATTTCAGGTAAAGTACTTGAAAAAACATTCAAATCAGGCGAAACAGTTGAAGTAGCCGATGTAATGGAATGTGATCTTGACTATCTGTACAGCGATGGTGAATTTTGGCATTTCATGAATGCTGAAACTTTTGAGCAAATTGCCGCAGACGCTAAAGCAATTGGCGACAATGAAAAATGGTTAGTTGAACAAGATAGCTGTGTTATTACCTTATGGAATGGCAGCCCTATTATTGTTACACCAGCAAACTTTGTTGAATTAGAAGTCACTGAAACCGATCCTGGCCTTAAAGGCGATACCGCTGGTACGGGTGGCAAGCCAGCAACCTTAAAAACTGGTGCTGTAGTTCGTGTTCCACTATTTATTCAGATTGGCGAAATCATTAAAGTAGATACTCGCTCTGGTGAATACGTATCACGCGTATCTAAATAACCTTTATCAAAAGTTCTGGTTAAATAACAACTAATTTACCTTAGTGTTAGCACAAAGCCCGCGGTTTATAACTGCGGGCTTTTTTGATTAATGCGCTAAATAAAATAGGACGCCTCATGAATTGGCAACCCTCGGCCTCAATCTCAACTCTAAAACAACGCGCCAGCATTTTAGCAAATGTTCGCCATTTTTTTGCCCAGCGCGATGTCATGGAAGTTGATACCCCAGCGATGTCACAAGCCACGGTCACTGACGTTCATTTGCAAACCTTTAACACCACTTTTGTCGGCCCAGGCGCCGCCAATGGTAAAACGCTGTATTTGCAAACGTCACCTGAGTTTCACATGAAAAGATTGTTGTGCGCTGGCAGCGGTGCCATTTATCAAATCTGTAAATCTTTTCGTAATGAAGAATCGGGCCGCTATCACAACCCTGAGTTTACCATGCTGGAATGGTATCGCCCGGGGTTCAACCATATTGACCTGATGGCCGAAATGGATATATTGCTGCAACAAGTGTTAAACACCGCGCCTAGCGACTCAATGAGCTATCAACAAGCTTTTATCGAGCATTTAGCCATTGATCCACTAACCGCTGACATTGAGCAATTGCGCCAATTAGCCATGTCGCATGATCTCGGTGATTTTGTCGCGACCGAGCAAGATCACGATACGTTATTGCAATTGTTATTTTGCTTTAAAATTGAACCTAAGATTGGCCTTGAGCGCCCGATAATGATTTATGACTTTCCGGCTTCACAAGCGGCACTCGCTCAAATTAGCCCAGCGGATCCACGAGTCGCCGAACGATTTGAGGTATATTATCGCGGTATTGAGCTGGCCAATGGCTTTCATGAGTTAGCTGATAGCGATGAGCAACATCGGCGATTCAAAATCGATAATCAAAAAAGAGTCGCTGCCGGGTTGGCACCACAGCCGATTGATTTAAACTTAATCGCGGCCTTAAACGCCGGTCTGCCCGATTGCGCAGGAGTCGCCTTGGGCATAGATCGGCTAGTGATGCTCGCGTTAGATCAAACGCACATCGATCAAGTAATCGCTTTTGAAGTGCAACGGTGTTAATTGCGACAAAATAGATCAACATTTTCACGGTTACAGAAAAAAGGCAAAAAAAACCAGCCTAAAATAAGGCCGGTACAAGGAAATGTTTTACTATCGAGATAACTAACTACAAAGATTAGTCAACGAGGTTGCTCGATAGTTCATAAAAATAACTAATTTTTACGGTTGACTGAAAAAAGGCAAAAAAAACCAGCCTAAAATAAGGCCGGAACAAGGAAATGTTTTACAACAGAGATAACTAACTACAATGATTAGTCAACGAGGCTGCGCAATAGTTCATAAAAATAACGCGTTTTTTGCATTATTTAAAAAACCATTTAAAAGTTAACATTAAGCCATTGATTACTATTGGTTACTATTAACATAATAATTAATGAGCTTGTTCCCAATTATCACCAAAACCAGCTTCAGCAATTAGCGGTACATCAAGATCAGCGGCCTGGGCCATTAGTTCGATAATTTTACTACAGAACTGTTCAACCAATTCGGTTTTGACCTCAAACACCAATTCATCGTGTACCTGCATGACCATTGACGCATCACCACTAGGTTGTTCACTTAACCAACCAGCAACCAAAATCATCGCCTTTTTAATGATATCGGCGGCAGTTCCTTGCATGGGTGCATTAATAGCGGCACGCTCAGCAGCTTTACGACGCGCGCCATTTTTGGCATTAATATCAGCCAAATACAAACGACGTCCAGCTAATGTCTCAACGTATCCTTTGTCTGCCGCTGATAGCCGAGTATTTTCCATATAATCGAGCACGCCAGGGTATTTACTGAAATAGCTGTCAATGTATTGCTGGGCTAAACCGCGTGGAATATCGAGCTGTTTGGCTAAACCAAACGCCGACATGCCATAAATTAAACCAAAGTTAACCGCTTTAGCGCTGCGACGTTGATCGGTTGTCACCTCATCAAATGGGGTATTAAATACCTCACTGGCTGTGGCTTTGTGAATATCTAAGTCATTGGCAAAGGCCGTTAACAAGCCTTTATCTTGCGATAAGTGCGCCATAATCCGTAATTCAATTTGGCTATAATCGACCGCGACAATCTGATATCCCTCAGGCGCAATAAAGGCCTGGCGGATCTTACGCCCTTCTTCACTGCGAATTGGAATGTTTTGCAAGTTAGGATCGCTTGACGACAAACGCCCTGTCGCAGTAACTGCCTGATGATACGAGGTATGAACCCGGCCAGTTTTCGCATTTATCAACAAAGGTAACTTGTCGGTATAGGTCGATTTAAGTTTACTCAGGCTGCGGTATTCTAAAATAGTCTTTGGTAACTCATAATCATGCGCTAATTCTTGCAGCACTTCTTCGTTGGTCGACGGCGCGCCTTTAGGCGTTTTCTTTAATACCGGCAGTGCCATTTTTTCATCGCTAAACAACACGTCTTGCAATTGCTTGGGTGAGCCTAGGTTGAATTCCTCACCCGCTAAGCTCCACGCCTGCTGTTCGAGCTCAGTAATGCGGGTGGCTAGATACTTGCTTTGCTCAAGCAACATGTCGGCGTCAATTAAAACCCCGTGGCGTTCAATGTCCGATAAGATCGGAATTAACGGCAACTCTATCTCATTAAACAAGCTTGCTAATTTCGGCTCAGCACTGACCTTTTGCCATAAATTTTGATGCAACCTTAGGGTGATATCAGCATCTTCAGCGGCATAAGGCCCGGCTTCAAGAATAGAAATTTGATTAAAGGTCTTTTGTTTAACGCCTTTACCTGCAACGTCTTCAAAATTAATGGTCTTGTGGCTTAAATATTTAAGCGATAAGGCATCCATGTTGTGCTTAACTGCCGTCGAGTTAAAGACATAAGACTCCAGCATGGTATCGAACTTAATACCCGCCAGTTTAATGTCATAATTGGCTAACACATTACGATCATATTTAAGGTTTTGGCCGACTTTAGCTTTTGTTGGATCTTCAAGCAGTGCTTTAAATTTCTCAAGCGCAAAGGCTAATTCTATTTGCTTAGGTGCGTCTTCGTAATCATGTGCCAACGGCAAATAGGCCGCCTCGAAGCTATCATCGCCCGTTTGAACAGCAAACGACATGCCGACAATTTCAGCCGCCATATAATCTAAGCTAGTGGTTTCTAGATCAAACGAGAATAACTCTGCATTGGTCAGTTTTTTATGCCACTGATTAAGCTGACCTAGGGTGTAAATAACCGGGTAGTTATTGGTTTTAATCGTATTGGCTGATTCGGCAGTAGCAGCGTTCTGAGTGCTCGCTTGACCACTGGCCAATAAATTACCGCCATCAATCACTTCGCTCAACCAGCGCTTAAATTCAAGCTGACCAAAGAGTCTTATTAGCTCATCTTGCTGTGGTTCAGCAATTTTAAAGTCGTCATAACCTTGGTCTAATTCAACATCAATCTTGATCGTGGCTAGGTCGTAAGACAAACGCGCCATTTCTTCATGCTCAAGCATTCGTTTGCCAATCGTTTTAGCACCACGGAAACTTAAATCAGACAGCTTATCAATGTTTTGATAAATATCATTAATCGAGCCAATGCCTTGTAGCATGCCTAACGCGGTTTTTTCACCAACTTTTGGCACGCCGGGAATATTGTCTGAACTGTCACCCATTAAGCCAAGTAAATCGATAATAAGCTCTGGTGGCACACCAAATTTGCCGATCACACCGTCACGATCCAATACCGTGTCTGTCATGGTATTAATCAGCGTGGTATTTTGATCAACTAACTGCGCCATGTCTTTATCGCCGGTACTAATTAGCGTGTGTATGCCCCGCTTGCTCGCCAACGTCGACAATGTACCAATAACATCATCGGCTTCAACACCAGCAATCGATATAAGCGGCAAGCCCATCGCACGAATAAGCTCATGTAATGGTTCGATTTGAATCCGTAAATCATCAGGCATCGGCGGTCGATTGGCCTTATATTCACTATACATGTCATTGCGGAACGTTTTGCCCTTAGCATCGAATACCACCACCATATTTGACGGTTTGTATTGCTTAACTAAACTGCGCAACATATTAATGACACCGTATACAGCGCCAGTGGCTTCGCCTTTAGAATTCGTTAAATGTGGTGGCGAAAAAAACGCACGAAACAGATAAGAGGAACCATCAACGAGAATAAAAGGGTTTTCAGGAATTGTAGCCATATTTTTTTATCGTTTTTTATCAGAAAATGAACAGGATTTTACGGCATTAAGCATGCCATATTCGACAAGGTTAGTTAACTAACTTTTATTGTTCGCTACTAAAAGTTAGCTTGACAATTTAAAGTTCTTTTAAAATAGATTAGTAAGTGAAATGTTCAACTTATTATAAATATATTCTGTGGATAACTCTGTTGAGAAGAAATTCTATTATAGCAACATCAAATAGCACAAAGCTGCATAATTTAACGCTAAATATTTGTTTTTGCTTAAGAAAAAGATAAAGAGATGAATTTTATAGTAAAAATTATTTTTTGTGGATAATAATTTTATGGCATGGAGTTTGCCTTATACGATCTTAGGGTGTTTTTAAGCCAAACTACTAACTTTAGCTAGAAATGAGACCTCGGCAGGCTCATTTATTAACCAGAATAATTTGGCAGGAGCGATAATTTACCAGAATTCGATTCGATTACCAGCTTTTATTTAATTTATTTTTATTAGCAGTCGACCGACTTAAGTTAACGATAAATTTCAAGTCTTTTTTTGATCAATTAGCAGACCAATATCACTAAATTTGCAGTTATTTTCCGCGATCCTCTCGCGACAATGCTAATGACGAGAGTTAGTCACGTTAAATACAATAATTTGAGTAAGGAAGCTTGACTGATAATTTTTAGAGAGGCAAAAAAAAGCGGCCGCAAAATGCGGCCGAAAAATAGCAATGTGAGCAATAGTCGTGTTCAAGCAAATACCAACATTCGATATTTACTCTAAAACAATCCATATAAACAGCATATAGTTTGTCAGGAGATACGTCCCTGAGAACGTGACGTAATAATAATCATTCTCATTAGCACTTGTCAACGCTTAATTCGAATTAATCACAACATATCGATCTTTTGTTAACATTTAGCGCAATATGATAGTTGCGATAACACGACTCACCTTGTTATTGGCGCTAAGCTAACAAAAAAAGCCCATCGTAATGGACTTTTTGGTTTAACCTGAGTTTTGGTTAAGGTTTTTGTAACCCCTGATACTAAACCAATACTTGGCAGCGTCGGGTTATCTGCTTAATTTTTTACAGTGCAGAATAGTACGCTGCTAAGTTTGCAATGTCAGCGTCACTTAACGGTGCGGCCATGCCATACATGACCGCAGCTTGGTTACCGGTGCGTGATTGATTTTTAAAAGCTTTTAAAGAAGCTTCAAGATAAGCAGCCTTTTGACCTTTTAAATTAGGGTAAGTTGGAATAGCTGAAACCCCTCCAGCGCCATGACAAGCGGCGCACATTGCCGCTTTTGCTTTACCGGCCGCAGCATCACCCGCTGCATTTGCTAGCATTGGCAATGATAATGCTAGTGCCAGTGCGATATAACGTTTTTTTAACATGTTTATTCTCCTGAATATTATTATGTTTTGTTTAAAACTATTGCTTAGAACTTTTACTTAGAGCTAATGTTAATAGTTATGGCTAAGAGTAATCAAAGGTTCACCTTAGCAATAAGACATTGATCAATTTTTTGTTATAATTATAAATTAATTTGTCTGTCCATATATTAATACAAATTTCGCAACAAATATTATAACTTTGGTTGCCTTGTTTTATTAATAGTCATACTCTTAAATTGATTGCCCTCACAAATTAATGCTATGACAAAACCTAATCTACAACAGTTTTATATCTCTGAAGAACAGTCAATTTATTTACTCAATCATCACGACGCCAAAAAGCTGCGCGATTGGATAGATCTTTGTCATCAGCAACTTGAGCAATTGGGTTATCGTAATCCGCAATATATTGGCAAAGGCGCTTACGGTTTTGCATTTTCGGCTTTGTCACCTGCCAATCAAAATTTTGTGTTTAAATTCTCGCGTATTACCTTGCCTGAGCATGTGCAAGACCGGCTCGAAGAAGAAGCCTTTATGCTAGAGCAAGTCAATTTTCCACTGGTGCCTAAATGCCTCGGTTATTTTAAAATCGGCAAACAACGGATATTGGCAATGCAGCAAGCCATCGGCATTGATTTAGAAAAATATTCGATCAGTCAGGGCCCGCTGCCCGCTAAAATATTAATCGATATCGCCAGCCAATTGGTCGAGATATTAATCGAGTTAAGACAACTAAAAAAACCTATTATTCATGGTGATATTAAGCCGTCTAATATTGTGTATGATCCACATAAAAATCGGGTCGGATTAATCGATTGGGGCTCATCGGTGTTCTCTCAAGTTGATACTCAAGGACAATTTTTTAATGCCAACGTGATGGAGTTAATGTCTGGTGATTTACAGCATACTAATGCCCGGCTAGGCGATGTTTATTTTATTGGCGAAGAGCAGTTAAATGGCGCGTTGTCTTCCCCGCGTTTTGATGAGCAGGGCTTGGCCGGTACGCTCTATGCGTTAGCGTCTGGCCAGTCTTGCCGCTTTGGATCGCAAGTTATTTCGGTAACGTCCCTTGGTTTGCCCAAGGAGTTTGCCATCACGCTACAAAATATGATGAGTAGCGACATCAAACTACGTCACCAAGCTGGCGATTACTTTATTAATAACATGAAGTACATGAAAAACATTGTGGTGCCAGCTGAGCAAGCATCTCCAAGCCCACCTCAATTGCCGGTATGGATTCATCCGTCAAATGAAGATCTGGAATCGGTTGTTTATACCTCTCGTAAATCATTCCTTAAAGAAGAAGCCCATTTAAGCGAGTTTGATGATATTGATGACGTTCAGCTCGATAATTATTATAAAAACTTTCTCGCGGGCATGGGCGACAACTCTAAAGCTTTTCTAGCCTCGGTTAGTCGCTTAGGTAAATTTCCGATTGTCGGCGGTTTGGCTATTCATTGGCAAGATGATGGCCTTTATATCGACTCAAATTTAAATCTTTATGATCCGTCATTACGACGCTCCTTTGGTTGCGCCGTCAATAACATGGTGAATTTGGCGCGAGCAATCGACCGTGAAGGCATTTTTAAAGCGTGTTTCTTCAACGCTAAGCAAACCCAACATATTGAGCGCGACAGTCAGGACAAGCCATACTTGCCCTATGAGCAGACCACGTTAACTTTTGATGTTCATGATCAACCCCAAATTGATGACAGCAGTCGGCTTCACTCTTATTTTGAAGATGACAAAGATCCCGATGAACAACTGGATTTACCCGATGAAATGATGGAAATTTTAGCCAAGATGAATCAGGTTCATCACACCGGCTGTATTATTTTTGAAGCGCTTGAAAAAGATTTAAAGATCCATAACTACCTGTCATTGCTCGATGGTTCGCAACAACAATATTTCCAGCAACTTATTGATAGCTTGATCGCTAAAGTACCGCTAATTAACGGCCTTGGCGTATCTGGATTTATGAAATTTCCTTACAAAGACAGTAAGTTCTTTAGCTCGCAGGCAAGGATGCAAGATAATTTCCAGCACGCCAACCCAAAATCACAAGCGAGTTAGCTTGTGATTAATAGCCAATTTCATTAAAGCGGCTAGTCGATACTAGCCGCCGTTTGCACGGTTATAACGGATCGCTCTCGCTAATGCAGCGCGCGATAGTCTCGAACATTTCAGTTAAAATCAGCGGCTTGGTTATATGATCATTCATACCAGCATCAATGCTTTTTTCTCGATCGCCACTCATTGCATGTGCGGTCATCGCAATAATAGGTAATTGAGTGAGTGAGTAGGTTTTTCTGATTTCTCCCGCTGCTGTTAAACCGTCCATTACCGGCATTTGAATATCCATTAATACCGCGTGATAGTGATGATTTAATGCAGCTTCTACCGCTTCTTGGCCGTTAACAGCCAAGTCCACTTGATAACCTTGTGACTCTAACAAACCTTTAGCGACTTGCTGATTTATTATATTATCGTCAACTAACAGCAGTTTTCCTTTAAATTCAACGCTAGCAGCCTTTTTAGCGACAGTAGGCACCGTTGCTTGATCGAGCAGTTGACTGACTTGCTCTACCATGACCATTGGCGATAGCGGCTTACTAAGTACACCTTTGACGAGGGAACTTATCTTAGGATCTTTCATTACGTCATCGCCATAACCAACCATCAAAATTAATAGCGCTTTATTAGCCAGCTTAGCAACCGTTTGTAATTGTACGGTGTTACGGTCTTGCTCTCGGGTCCAGTCAAGCAAGATCGCTTGGTAATTATAACCAGACTCAAGCTGCTCGGCGGCATCGGCTAAACTACTCGCAGGCGTCACCGTAAAACCAATTTCAGTTAAGGTCTGTTGATAGCTAATGCGTGCGCGTTCGCAAGGTTCCACCAGCAAGATCGCTGGTTCACGAAGCTGCTCAGGCAAACGCCATGGTTGCGGTAATTGCTGGTTTTCTAACGCCAATTCAATGGTAAAACTAAAGCAACTGCCTTGGCCTAATTGACTAACAACCTCAAAACTGCCGCCCATCATTTGCACCAAATGCTGCGAAATAGACAAACCTAATCCCGAACCACCATATTGACGGGTGGTTGAGCCATCGGCCTGACTAAATGGCTTAAATAGTCGGTGTAACTTGCTCGAGTCAATGCCAACACCGGTATCGGTAACACTAAACTTTAGCTTAACCTGCTGCGGACTTTGGCTTTGAACATCACAACGCAGCTCGACAAAACCTTGGGCGGTAAACTTAACCGCATTTGATACCACATTGGTCAATATTTGATTAAGCCGCAATGGATCGCCCAACAAGGCCAGCGGCGTTGTCGGCGGATGCAATATGAGTTCTAGCTGCTTGTCTTGCGCCGCCAAGACATTAACATTAACCACCGCACTTAATACCTCTTCCAAATTAAACGGCACTTGCTCTAATGCCAGCTTGCCCGCTTCAATTTTGGAAAAGTCTAAAATGTCATTAATGATGTCGAGCAAGACGTTAGCCGAACTATGGGCTTTATTTAAATAATCAGCTTGCTTAAGATCTAATTCTGTTTGCAGCGCCAGCTGGATCATGCCCATGATGCCATTCATCGGCGTACGGATTTCATGGCTCATGTTAGCCAAGAATTCACTTTTATAACGGTTAGCCGCTTCTGCCTCTTGCTTGGCTTCAACGATTTTCACCTCGAATTCTTTGCGTTTGGTAATGTTTTTATGGGTGCCTAACATCCGTAATGGTTGGTTATTTTCGTCATACTTAACCACACTGCCGCGGGCTAAAATCCATTCATAATTACCCTGTTGCGACAACATTCTAAATTCATGTTCATAAGGTTGGCTCGGATCACTCAAGTGCTCGTTAAGCTTAGCCGCGGTTAAACTCCAATCGTCTTTATGGACCAGCTTTCTAAAACCGTCCCAGCTCGATAACACATCGGCAGGTTGATAACCTAACATGGTAAAATATGCGGGGTTGCAATGCAGCTCATCACTGTGAACTTTCCAGTCCCATAAGCCTTCTTCGACCGCGTCCATCGCCATATAGTAACGTTCTTCACTGCGTCGTAATTGCTCAGCGGCGTGGTGCTCTTTGGTGATGTCGCGAGCCACCCCGATAATACCAAGTAATTCACCGTGAATACCTTGGTAAGGCGTTTTTTGAATTTGCCACAACAGGCTTGGATTCTTGGAATCGAGCGCTTGTTGCATGGTGACTGTTTTGCCGGTTTGTATCGCTTTTTTATCACCTAACTCCAGCTTGTCGGCTAAGTCATCACCAAGAAAGTCACGACAACTGCGACCAAGAAACCCTTGTTCATCAACCGCAAACAGGGTTAAAGCGGCTTTGTTACAGCCTAAATAATTGCCTTGAATGTCTTTATAAAAGATCACATCGGGGATTGAGTCGATTAACGAGCGCAATAAGGCATATTCTCGCTCGCGTTTTTCAGTGGTTTCTCGCAGCTTTTCGGTTCGCTGAGCTACTTTTATATCGAGCTGACGATTGTCTTCAGCCAGCTGTAACGTATTGCTTTTGTTTTCACTGAATATTCTGCTCACTAAGACAAAGAATGGTCGCCAACCCTCGCTGATCCCTTTAGGCGGTTCAATAGGCTCTTTAGCACAAGATTCTAGATGCTCCATCAATTTAGAAGCAGGGCCAATAAAGGTTTGCTGTGCTAGCCAATGAACCACTGAAATTAAGATCGATAACGCCAGCATCATTGACACTAAACTAATCACAAACTGGCGTCCTGACTCACCAAACAATTGGCTTTCAGCTTCAAAATAAATCATTTTAAATGGCGCGTTAACTAACTCGACCGCTTGAACATAATAACCATTAAGCAGCTCGCCTTGTGTCGCCTGTAATAGCCGTTCAAGTGAATAATTACTTAACTCTGTTGGCAACTGACTTTGAAACAGCTCTAAGCCAGAACCTGCTGGCTCAGTGTCGCGCCGGTTTTGGGCCAATATTTGTTGCTTATCATCGAGCAATAACATAGTGCCGTTAAAACTCACCTGCCGCATCAACTCCTTGCTTAAGGTTGATAGTGTAATATCAATCGCAATTGCGCCGTAGAATTCGTCATCAATATACAGTGGCACCCCCACCGTGGTCATTAGCCCTTTGCCGGCATCATCTAGGTAAGCACTGGTCCAAAAAACGCCACGCTGTGGATTAGCCTCGGGAGACGCATTAATAAAGGCAGGACTATTAAACGAGTCTTTGGAAAAAAAGTAATCATCTCCTGGCCATGGATATACGCCAATAAATTCATTCGCTGATAAATAATAGACCCAAGCAGCGTCGGGCACCATTTCGAGCGCAACCGGAAACGACAAGTTCATTTCGAACAACATATCGATTTCACTGTAATATTTCATTGAGCGTTGTTTAAGGCTGCCGGTACCACTGATCATGCCAATTTCAAACAAGTCTTTAAACTCAGCTTTAACATTTGGGGTTATCTCAAAACCTTGCTCAATACCTTTATACGAATAATAGGACAGCAACAAATCAAGTCGCGGAGCATCAGCCAAACTTAAGTGTTTGGTTGCATACTGGCGCAACGAATTAACAGCGCGCACGCCAGAGTCGAGCAGCAATTCAACTTGATGCTCATGGGTTTTTATTTGCAGAAATTTGTCATTGAGCGTTTCTGTACGGTTTTTATTAAGTACCCACAACGATGCGCCAAGCGCCAAGGCCAAAACAGCAAGATAGGTATAAAAAATGGTCCGATTATATTGACCAAGAATGTGGGTCTTCACGCTAAACTCCTAATATCATTATTGGCGCTATTATATACCCAAGCTGCTTGGGGATATACCCAAGCTGCTTGGGGATATACCCAAGCTACTGGAATTGCATAGCTTAGGCAGGAGTTTAACTGGGCTTACATATGCTCTTCGGCAAATTTAGCCAGGCGACTACGCACCACGCCATCAAGATGAACCACCGAGCTGCCTTCAAAGTCTTTAAAGGTTTCGACCAGGTAGGTTAAACCCGACGATACGGCAGTTAGGTAGTTACTGTCTATTTGCGCTAAGTTACCCAAGCAGACAATTTTGGTGCCCTCTCCACAGCGAGTAATAATGGTTTTTAGCTGTGACGCGGTTAAGTTTTGACATTCATCAAGCAATACAAAGGCCCGTTGAATTGAACGTCCGCGCATAAAGTTAATCGATTTAAATTGAATATTTGCCCGTTCACAAATGTAATTAATACTGCCTTGCTGGCATTCGTCGCCACCATGTAATACTTCCAACGAATCGGTTATTGCCGCCAACCACGGTGCCATTTTTTCTTCTTCGGTGCCGGGTAAAAAACCGATTGATTCGGCAATTTCCGGGGTATTTCGAGTGACAATAATTTTGTTATAACGTTTTTTATCAATCACTTGCTCTAACGCCGCAGCCATGGTCAGCAACGTTTTACCGCTGCCAGCGGCACCCGTTAATATCACTAACTCAATTTTAGGATCAAGCAAGGCATCAAGCGCCATGCCTTGATAGACGTTTTTTGCTTTCACTCCCCAGGCTTTTCGGTGCTCAATTCGTTCGCGGCTAACATCAATAAAACTGACCCCAGTTTGCTCAACTTTAGTCACACGTGCACAAAAATGGTCACTACCATCAATTAAATATTGGTTAACATAACTCTCTTGAACATCGTCGGTGCTAACGGTATGAATAGTATGACGACCATCACTTTTGGTATCACAGTTTTGAATATGCTGCCAAAAGTCGCCACTAAACTTTTGGTAACCTTTACTCAAAAATCGAATATCTGAAATAGGCTGGTCGCTGCGATACTCTTCAACCAACTGCACGCCTGCTCCTTTGGCTTTGAGCCGCATATTAATATCTTGAGTAACGAGTATGACGGCACGGGGCGCGTGAACCTTTTGTAAGTGCAGCGCGGTATTAATTATTTTATTATCGTTAGCGGGACCAGGTAGCGCGTCTTCATCAAGTTTGAGCTGGTGATCAGGGAAAATAGCCAAGGAACCAAGCTGCGACTGGTCGACGCCATGGTTTGAGATAGCGACGCCTTTAAGAATATGTTCTGAGCTTTCTTGCGAAAAAATATCTTCGATGGTGCGAATAGCCACTCGGGCATCGCGGCTGACATCTTTGTGGCGGTCTTTAATTTGATCCAGTTCTTCCAATACTGTCATTGGAATAATGACATCGTGCTCGTTAAAAGAAAAAATGGCGTTGGGTTGATGCAATAATATATTTGTATCTAGTACATAAATTTTAGTCTTATCCATAAATCATACTCCCTATTTCTAACAAGTTGATCCTAAAAATAAACATAACACAGTTTGCGACAAAAAAAAGCCTTGTTAGCCACCAGCCACCCGCTGTGATCATTGGTTTTGCCGCAATCGTCTCACTAGCACACCACAGACCTGTTAAAATGAGCTAAAATAGCAATGCATTCGGGTATATCATCATGTAATATACGCGTCCTTTTGAACTCGGTTAGAGAGATACATTACATGCCTTTTGTTTTGGCCCAACGTTGGATTAGTGATACAGAATCAGAATTAGGACTCGGCACGGTTGTCGCATTAGAAGGGCGCACCGTGACCGTACTGTTTTCTGCGACAGGGGAAAGTCGACTTTTTTCACGCAATGAAGCGCCATTAACACGAGTTATTTTTAACCAAGGTGACCGTGTCAACAGCCACGAGGGCTGGTCGTTATTAATTACCAGTGCGACCGACAATGACGGTTTAGTTACCTATACTGGCACCCGTGAAGATACTGGTGAAGAAGACGTTACCTTACGCGAAGTCATGCTATGTCATAACATTCGCTTTAATAAGCCTCAAGATCGGATGTTTGCCGGTCAAATCGAGCGCATGAATCATTACACTTTGCGTTATGACTGTCTTAAACAGCGTCATAAAATGCAACAAAGCGAACTGCTAGGCCTAGCTGGAACCCGCGCCAACCTAATTCCTCATCAGCTTCACATCGCTAAAGAAGTTGGCTCACGTTATGCGCCGCGCGTATTATTAGCCGATGAAGTGGGTTTAGGTAAAACCATTGAAGCTGGCATGATTATCTTGCAGCAAGTGTTAACCGGCCGCGCCGAACGGGTATTAATTTTATTACCTGAGACTTTGCAGCATCAGTGGTTAGTCGAAATGCGTCGCCGCTTTAACTTAAAGTTTGCTATTTTTGATGAAGAGCGCTGTGTAGAAGCCTACGCCGATGCAGAAAACCCATTTGAAACCGAGCAGCTTATTATTGCCAGCCTTGGTTTAATGCGTAAAAAGACCCGTTATCAGCAAGCCATAGATGCCGAATGGGATCTAGTGGTTGTCGATGAAGCGCATCATCTTGAATGGAACAGTGAAAAACCATCGCGCGAATACCGAATTGTTGAAGGCCTAGCGAAAGCGACCCCTGGTATTTTGCTATTAACGGCGACGCCGGATCAACTGGGTCATGAATCGCATTTTGCCCGCTTACGTTTGCTTGATCCCGATCGTTTTTACGATTACCAAGCCTTTTTAGCCGAAGAGCAAGACTACCAAAAAGTCGCCCAAGCAGCCCAAGAGCTGATAGACCAACCGGCTCTTTCTGACTCGGCCCGCGCTACGCTTACTGAGATATTAAAAGAAAAAGATATCAGCGGTTTGCTTAATGATATTGCGGGTGATCCTGAGTCACCTTCACGTCAAACGTTATTACAATGGCTGCTCGACCGTCATGGTACAAGCCGCGTAATGATGCGTAATACTCGCCATGCGGTTAAAGGTTTCCCTAAACGGATCTTAAACAGCTACCCGCTGGCTATGCCAAGCCAATATGCAACGTCGATTAAAGTATCGAAAATCATGGGCAGCAAAAAAGATTCACAGCAATCAGCTTTGCAATCATTATACCCTGAAGAAATTTTCCAAGAGTTTGAAGGTAAAGACGCTTCATGGTGGGCCTTTGATCCCCGCATTGATTGGTTAATTGAGTTAATTAAAACCAGTAAAGAAAAAGTCTTAGTGATTTGTGCTCACGCGAATACCGCGTTGGTATTAGAGCAAGCGTTACGGGTTAAAGAAGGGATCCGCAGTGCGGTATTCCACGAAGGCCTGTCAATTATTGAACGTGATAAAGGCGCCGCTTACTTTGCCCAAAAAGAAGATGGCGCTCAGGTGTTAGTATGTTCTGAAATTGGTTCAGAAGGTCGTAACTTCCAGTTTGCTCGTCATTTAGTGTTGTTTGATTTACCACTTAATCCTGATTTGCTCGAGCAGCGCATTGGTCGTCTCGACCGTATTGGTCAAGAAAATGATATTCAACTGCATGTGCCTTACATGGCAGGTTCAAGCCAAGAAGTATTATTAAATTGGTACCACAAAGGTCTTAACGCCTTTGAACAAACTTGTCCTTCTGGCGGCATCGTTTTTGAACAAGTTAAACAAGATTTATTTGATCTGCTTAACCAAACTGACGAAGCCCAATCGTTAACTGAACTGGTTAGCAGTACCGATGAAATTCATCAGAAACTTAAACTAAAAATTGAGCAAGGTCGCGATCGTCTGCTCGAACTAAATTCTGGTGGGCAGCAATCTGGCCAGCAAATCGCCGATCAAATCAACGAAATCGATGACGGCACAGAATTGCCAACCTTTATGTTTAACATGCTCGACATTTGCGGTGTTGACCAAGATGATCACAGTGAAAATGCAATTATCTTGCGTCCGGGTGGCCACATGTTGCATCCTAATTTCCCGACGTTAACCGAAGATGGCGCCACTATCACCTTTGATCGTCAAACGGCGCTAGCGCGAGAAGATTTCCAGTTTGTTAACTGGGAACACCCGATGGTTCAAGGCGCAATTGACATGATCTTAAGTGACAATACCGGTAATAATGCGGTATCTGTCCTAAAGAGCAAGGCATTGCCAGCGGGCACCATGTTACTTGAATTGATTTTTGTCGCTGATACCTCAGCACCAAAGAGCTATCACATCGGTCGTTTCTTACCGGCCACGCCACTGCGGATGTTAATGGACAAGAAAGGCAATAACCTACACAGCAATATCTCGTTTGATAACCTCAATGGTCAATTAAGCCCGATTGGTCGTCATATTGCCGCTAAGTTGGTTGGTGCGTCACAAACTTTCATTCACCAACAAATTCAAGAAGGCACTGTCTTTGCGAGCACTGAGTTGGAAGATATTAAAGCGCAAGCACTGGCAAAAATGAATATTGAGCTTGATAGCGAAATAGAGCGCTTGGCCGACCTTAAGCTAATCAACCCTAATATTCGTGAAGAAGAACTCAGCCACTTGCGCACCCAACAAACGCAACTCGCTAAGTTTATCGACAACGCGCAAATCCAACTCGACTCATTACGCTTTATTGTGGTCTCACCTGAATAAGAATCGTAATAAAAAGTAATTTGGCATAAAAAAAGGGCGCTTACGAAAGTAAGCGCCCTTTTTATTACTGCTGTAAAAAATTACAGCTGATAAGGCTCAATGCTGATAGCTTCCAGCTTATATCCGGCCGTACCCATTTCATTGGTCACCGTTGCGATGGTCAACTTGCCGACAATTGTTACCGCATCATAAATGCTGTCAATTTCGATGCCGGCAGGAAAGGTAACGTGTAACATTTGATTGGCCGGTGGTGGCGGCACATGAATGCAAGCACCAAAGTACGGCACGAGGAAAAACTCGGTAATCTTTAACCCATCTTCGACCAATGGCACCACAAACCCTGGTATACGAATTATTTGGCCGTCTAATTCAGGCATTACCGCCGCAGATGCTAGTGGCGCGTTCGTGGCCAAATCAGTCATTGGATCTTCAGTCAATTCGGCAAATTGCTGGGCATCAAACATTACATCACCCTCTTGCGGCAATGCCAAATATTCTGGCATCAGGTTATCCCAGTCAAGCTCGTTAACCTGCTGGCCATTGATCGTTTCACTGTGGACAGGGCTAAAATAACCCAGCAATAACATTGCCCCGACATATAATATTTTTTTCATGTTTTTCTCTGTAATATTGTTAATAAAATCCAGTGTAAACTAGCCGTTAAATCCGTACCGTCATGCCATCGCTAACACTGTTACGATAAGCGCGATAACCAGGTATTAAGCCACACAAGGTACCAGAGAACCAAACAACAGCGAGCAATTTCAATTCATAACTGCTCGGCCAATCTAATTCTAAAAAGAGCCCAAACTGACTTTCTATCATGGGCAAACTCAGACCTAAACCACCGTACAGCATTAACATCGATAGCAAAATTCCGCACAAGGTCAACCCGCCAGTTTCAAGTACCAGTAACAAAAATATATGCCATGGACGAGCGCCAACAGCGCGCAAAATCGCCATTTCACGGCGTCGTTCATTCAAACTGGTTAGTAATACCGTTAACATTCCGAATAGTCCGGTTGCCACGACAAAGCTCGAGATCACCAATAACATCTGCTCTGCAATGCTGATCATTGCCCACAACTCTTGCAGTGCAACGCCAGGTAAAATAGCTTGTAATGCTTCACCACGGTAGTTATTAATGCTGCGTTGCAGCTTAAATGTGGCCATTTTTGACTTTAGCCCCACCAGCATTGCAGTAATAGCCTTGGGCTGTAACTGCCGATCCTCAATCGGCACACTACCGCCAGAGCCAGCAATATACGCTCCCGCTTGCCAATCGACATGAATAGCCTCAATCGCTGCTAAGCTAACATGTAAGGTCCGATCAAGTGGGGTGCCAGTCGGCTTAAGAATACCAACAACCTTAAATGGCTGATCTTTGTGTTCGCTAAAACTGGTATTGCCAATACCGTGGCCAATCACTAACTGCTGATCCAATTGATAACCGAGTTTTTTCGCCACTTCAGCGCCAAGCACTACATCATGCAGCCCAACAAACTGGCGACCTTGGTCAAAGTTCAACTGACGCTGACGACCGTATTT
Organism: Gammaproteobacteria bacterium; assembly: GCA_013214945.1. NCBI lineage: Bacteria > Pseudomonadati > Pseudomonadota > Gammaproteobacteria > Gammaproteobacteria bacterium. The sequence continues at coordinate 167,893 of JABSRT010000006.1, read as the reverse complement.
ATAATGCTTAAAATAATCACTATTGGTGCCCAGTACTCGATATCCGCGGTGTGAGTCGCCCAGTGAAATAGGAATGGTCCAGGCAACTTTAGGATTAGCAGCGATGTCTTGATAACTCTGCCAACTGATGTTGTTCGTTGCATTGCCTATTCTGAACACCGAATATAGCAACATTTGAACCGAGCCAGAGCGTGCTCCGACAATTAAGTCGGTCCCTGAAATGGTATTGCTGAAACTGACTTTAGCACCCGTTCTTAACTTCTCAACCCCGACTAACAGGGTCACGCTAACGGCAATTGCTAAGATGGTCATGATCGCGGTTAAACGCCGGTTTCTCATGCTTTGCAGCGCTAACATTAATAAGGTTTTCATCACACCACCTCAACTTGGTTTAACTGAGCCAATGAAATTACCCGACTAAAATTCGCTTGCAGCGAGTTGTCATGGCTAACAAAAATCAACGTAGTTTCGCTATGATCGCATTCATTGATTAATAGCTGTAGAAATGCATTTCGACTGTCCGTATCGAGTGCTGACGTTGGTTCATCGGCAATCAGTAGTTCAGGGCTGCCAATTAATGCTCTGGCTGCAGCAACCCGCTGTTGCTGGCCGATACTCAGTGTGGTTACCGGTCGGTTCCACATACTTTGTGCCATGCCGAGCTGATCAAGTAACTGCGTTGCGGCGCTGTTTAACGTGCCATAACGGCTTATTGCACGTTGGCGACGCTGGGTAGAGAAGCGACACGGCAACAACACATTCTCGATAACACTAAGGTAAGGGAGTAAATTAAACTGTTGGAATATCAGTCCGATATGATCCGATCTAAAACGATCTCGCCAGGCACTGCCCTGCTGATTAATCTTTTGCCCCAATAGGCATACACTGCCCTGATTTGGGATATTTATTCCGCCGATTAAATTCAGCAGTGAACTTTTACCACTGCCGGAAGGACCGTGCAGAAATATTCGCTCACCTGAATATATTTTTAAGCTTGGAATATCAAGCACTGGCTGCTTGTTATCCCAACTAAAGTGCACCTGATCCAATTCGATAATAGGTGTTAACACTAAAAATTCACCCATTTATTATTAACGTCAAGTTCTTGATAGCTCTGACCCTTAGGACCAATTAACTGAACGGTTAACGCTTGCAGCTGCGGGAAATTTTTATTTAGTTCGACCGAAAATTGCGTTAATGCCTGTGGCTTAGCACAAACGTAAACATAAGACAGCTCAAAGTCACTGTGGCCATCAGCATGATCGTCATGATTTTCATCATGCTTGTCATGATCTTCTTCATGCTCGTCATGGTCTTCTTCATGCTCGTCATGGTCTTCTTCATGCTCGTCATGGTCTTCTTCATGCTCGTCATGATCTTCTGCATCAGCATCAGCGTCATGCTCAAGCATCGCTGCGTCGATTGTGGTCGACTGTAACTGGCAATCGGCAGCACTTGGCAACATAAATAATTTCTGAGGTTGCTCTAGTAGGCTCATTGCGCTGGCAAGGGCTAAACGCTGACTGTCATTGTGTGGAGCATGTTCAAAACCGACAATACTGTCAGCGGGGCTATCAATATTAATCTGTAACTTCACACCGTCGAACACTACTGTCATGCTGCCTTTTCCATGCTCATGGCTTTGATGAAAACGTTCAATTGACTCTGCCGCAACCATAGGCGCTGCGAGTGATAATAATATGCTGGTTAACAATTTCATAAAATAGTTCCTCATTTCAATAATGCCAACATGTTATATTATAACATTACACTTTAAAACATAAAATTTGCTTGCCGAGCAAAATAGTTAATCAAAACATATAACGTAACCACATGATTACTCTAAATAACAAGTTTAAAAAGTTAGGTACAACATTTTATATTTGCGTTCAACGCTGCGAGCTTAATCACCTTTTTAAATGATAAACCTTTTTTATTTAAATGTTATGTTATAACATTACCTAAATAGCAAGATTATCAATTTACAAAATCCATTTTTTGGCCAGTGATAACAAAACTAAATATCTAACTAAGTAACGGCATAAACAACCTAGGAAAATTATTAACCATGAACAATACCCAACGCATTAGCGACAAAGCAGCTATTAGCCTTTCGCTCCTTTGCACTGTCCATTGCTTAGCACTACCGCTAATTGCTGTTTTTTTACCTTCGATTGCAGTACTACCATTAGCAGATGAAGCTTTCCATTTATGGTTGTTAGTTGCTGTCGTGCCAGTCAGCGCCTATGCCCTGACTCTCGGCTGCAAAAAACATCAGCGTTATCGGGTCGTTGCTACGGGTGTAATCGGCTTGTCGACCTTAGTTGCAGCTGCTCTATTTGGCCATGATATGTTGGGTGAAACCGGAGAAAAAGCGCTGACTGTCGTTGGCACAATCATCATTGCTTTCGGACATATTTGGAATTATCGGTTGTGTAAAAGTAAAGATAATTGTGGTTGCTCTGAGCAGCACTAACAAATTTAAATCAAGATGCTTTGTGAAGATGCGGCGCGAAGAATTAAAGGGGAATGATAGTAAATGCCACTTGTTGCTGACACCTAGTGTAAGGTTGAACACCAAGTTTAAGTTTGAACACCAAGCAAGTTTAGATGCTCACAATGCGGGGGGATTGATCAAAAATTCTAACGCTTAGCGTTATAATACGGCAGATAAGTGGCCACATTATAACGCTAAATAAACCCGAGCTTAGATTATTTATTGACGATAAACTCAATCCAGCTATGCAGCATGGTTTCAAAGTCTTCAATGCCACATTCGGCAAAACTTTCATCATCGTAATGGGATAAATCTTCCCCTTCAGGAATTTCAGCCTCTAGGTGTAAAGCATTGGCTTTAACGATGATGTCTTGCGGCGTTACGGTTAAAGAGAAATCACGCCCTTCCATCAAGGTTTCGGTATTTTCTTGAGTTTTAATAACTGCAAGTTGGTCAAGCAACTGTTTAATATCAGCAACGTCGCTGCCAAGTTCAGCCACTAACCAATGGCCAATCGCTTCATGTCCCATCGAAAACTCGGCGCGAAATGAATCGTTTAAATAATCAGTTTTAAATTCAAATTCCATAATAATAATCTTTTGCTATGTAATAAGCTTATTTTACGACTACCAAGGCAATATTTCACCATTTGAATGCTTAAATAAACCCGTTTGCGTCATATCTTGCTCAATAATTAACTTAACCAGTCTGCTTGCGGCGGTTGCAGCACTAATGTCACCATTATTTTCGACCATATCGGTCTGAACATAACCTGGGTGATATAAACCCACTGAAATATCGCGCGGTGCTAAATCTTTGCTTAATGACATGCCAGCCGCGTTGAGCGCTGCCTTTGACATGCGGTAGCCGTATCGTCCGCCGGAACCGTTATCGCTGATCGAGCCCATGCGCGAGGTAATTAGCGCAACTTTGGAGCCACTAGGCAATTGCTTAGCCAGCAAGTCAACCACCTGTAATGGCGCCAGCGCATTGATAGAAAATTGTGCCATGATCGTTGCGCTATTAAGCGCGCCTAATGATTCGTCACGTAAAATGCCGGCATTATTAATTAAAATATCAATCGAGACATTCGCTAAGGCTGTAGCCATTATCTCACGCCCACCATCGGTTGCTACATCAACCCCTTCGATTACTTTAACATTGAGAGCTACTAATTTAGCCGATGTTTGGCGGCACAAAGCGATCACTTCATATCCTAAGCGCTTAAACTCACTGGCCATGGCTAAACCTATGCCACGATTAGCGCCGGTAATTACTACTGTTTTCATCCGTTGTTCCTTTAGGTAAATTCATCACATAAAATTTGCGACTGGGACACCCCTTTACGCTGCAATAACCTCGCGGTGTCTTGCATCATGACTGGTGGGCCACACAGAAAAAAATCACAGTCGCTCAGTCGCGGGTGTTGATCTAAATATTGATTAAATAGGGTTTGTTGAATATGTCCGGTCGCTCCCTGCCACTTACTGTCTGGTTTTGACAAGGCAACAGTCCAGTTAAAATTATGATGACGCCGGGCTAAATAATCAAAATGTGCTTGATAAAATATATCATCTTCGGTGCGCGCGCCAAACCATAAGGATACCTTACGACTCGGTTGACTAACCGTGACACTATCAATATGCGATTTTAACGGCGCCATACCGCTGCCAGCGCCAACAAAAATCATTTCGCGGCGGCTGTTGTCGTTGCTCACGAACTCACCCAACGGACCCGATATCGTTAAACGCTCACCGACGCTAAGCCCAAATAAATAAGTTGATGCGACTCCCGGACCATAACCTCTTTTGGGCATCGCTAAGCCAATATTAAACACTAACTTAGTGCCATTAGCAGAGCTTGATGCCATTGAATAACTGCGCTGGATTTGCTGCGAATTAACCACCTGATATCGCTTTAATCCTTGCTTCAACCAATGGGGCTGAAATTGTGGCGGCACGTTTAATTGACTCATTGAACGCGAAAAAGGCGGCACTTGCACGTTAACAAACTGGCCTGCGTCAAACGCAAAATTAGCACTGTATGGCACATTCACCACCAGCTCTTTAATGAAAGGCGTTACAAACTTGCTGCTCACGACATCTACTTCAATGCTTTGCTGGTGTTGATTGGAGATTTCAATCGCCAAATCGTTATCGACCGCTATTTGACAGGCCAAGCGATAGCCCTGACTCAGTTCATTGGCTGTTAGGGTTGTACGCTCTTGTGCCGTCAGCGGACTATCCACCCTAACCGCCTTAACTTTACATTGACAACAAGTGCCTGAGCCACCACAGCCCGAGGGTAAATTATACGCCTGCTGCGCTAATGCGCTGAGCAAAGGCTGCGCCCCCGTCACCGTGATATTTTCCGTGCCCTGCGCGCCATAAATTGAAACTTGATAGCTTGCAACTCGCTTAGTGAACAAAATAACCAACAACATAAGCAAGGCGATGACTAAAAACACTAACGTCAGGCTCGATGCACTGAGTAATAACACGTTGTTGAGCAAGGCATTTTGACTATATGACATCAGATGAAACATGTTAGCGATTGAATTTGACTGGTCATTTACCCCATCTGGTAAACTTAAAGCGAATGCACTAAGGGTCCAAATTATCAGCTGTATGCCAACTAAGCCACCAAGCCACTTATGCCATGCTCGCAAGCTGGGCATGGCGGGTTGACGTTGATCGTTAACATCGAAGCTATAGCAAAATAGCCAGCCACCAATCGCACTGACCGCAAAGATCAGCGACAGCGCTAAATAGGATAAATAGGGTTGAGCTGCGCCGATATCTACCAGATGAATCTGCCGCGCTAGCTCGCTGCTCGGATCAAGTGCGAGCATACAACCACTGAGCAGCCAAACAAATAAAGGGATTATCGCTAAAAATGCAAGCGGGCGGTGCAGGTTACGTAATTTGGCCGCCCAACTGATTTGATTTTGATGAATGATGATCATAGCTTTTACAAATTCCTTTTGTAAAAAGGTCATATTACATCGAAGCTAACACAGATATATAAATGAAGCGATTGAGCGTATATGGATATCTAAATTATGATGCGCTTGCCCTGGGGGCTACCCCAGATCGCTCAATAAACCCGGCGTCATCATGTGACCCATTTTTTCCGCTTTGGTATTAAGATAGTCATGATTGTGCTGGTTACGCCCGACCTGAATCGCCACCTGTTCAACCACCTCAATGCCAACATCGGTTAGTGCTTGGACCTTTTTCGGATTATTGGTCAGCAGACGAACCTTGGTTACTCCAAAGTGCTCAAGCATCGGCTTGCACATATCATAGCGGCGCAAATCAGCAGCAAAACCAAGTCGTTCATTGGCTTCAACGGTGTCGGCTCCTTCGTCTTGCAGATGGTAAGCTTTAATTTTATTGATTAAACCAATACCACGGCCTTCTTGGCGTAAATATAATAAGGCGCCCTGACCGGCTTCAACGATGCTAGCTAACGCGGTTTCTAGCTGATAACCACAGTCGCAGCGCATACTAAACAATGAATCACCGGTTAAACATTCGGAATGCAACCGAATTAATAATGGTTGCTCAGGTGTAATATCACCATAGGTTAAAATAATATGCTCTTGGCCATTAGCTTCGGTGAAACCATGCATTGTGAACTCACCTAACCGAGTGGGCAAGCGACACGAATCTACAAAACTAACCGACATATAACAACCTTTTAAATTTTAATACCGCAATCGAGGTATTGGTATATCTGTTATGACCAATCACATTAAGTAATGCAACCAGAATTAATATTTCACTACTTACAAGGTATGGGCGCATCAGACAAAAACAAGTGTTTAACTGGGCTTTATTTACTATTGAGCCAACTCTATCTCAGTCATTATACTCAATTAGCGTCAATGATCTTAATTTTTCATAAAATAACCGCTTAACTCGCTTGGCAAAAGCCCTTAGAACAGGTTATTTTACATCAAATAAAAAAACCTAAATTAAGGATCAATTTGTGAGTAGTGAATTAATATCGATTGGTTGTATCAGCTGGTTTTTTATCTGTTGGACTGGTTACACTCAATTTGCCAAGAGCCGAGCGAAAAAAACCCACTGCATTGCCTCTGTCTTGCACCGGCATCGTATTACGTGGATGCAGCGATTACTTTATCGTGACCATTTAATTGCCGATACCGCCTTGCTGGCCAGCTTAGAACGGCAAGTGAGTTTTTTTGCGTCGACCACTATCCTTATTTTGGCCGCCTTACTGACGCTATTAAGTACCTCAGATAAACTTTATTTAGCCATTAGTCAGTTACCCACTGCCTATCCTTCAAGTTTGCATGACATTCAGGCCCGGCTTTTTTTAATGATTGGCATCTTTATTTATGCCTTTTTTACCTTTACCTGGTCGATGCGCCAATATGCCTTTTGTTCAGTCTTAATGGGCGCATTTCCTCGTGCTGAAAAGAACCAACCAATTACTGAACAACAGCAAAAACACGTGGTTAATGTCGCTAAAATTGTCGATCATGCGGGCCATAGCTATAACTACGGCTTACGCTCTTATTACTTTGCGATGTCAACCTTAGCTTGGTTTGTTCACCCGCTGCTATTTGCTTTTTCGTGTAGCGCCGTGGTGGTGATTCTCTATAAACGAGAATTTAAGTCCAACACCCTTAAAGTAATGTGTATGATTGATGAAGTAGAACAACGCCCAACGGAAAAAACTTAACTTTCAAGGTAGATTTATTTTGACGATATGTTCCCGGTTACTAACAACAGGATTATTAGCAGCATCCTTTAGCCTGCCCCTCTCGTTCGCTGCTCATGCCAGTGAACCTAGCTTTGATCAATGGTTGGTTAAAGTACGGGTAGAGGCTAAGCAACAGGGCATAAGTGACGGTATTATTGATACCGCTTTAGCCGATCTTAAACCTTACCCCAAAGCGATAAAAAGCGATCGTGCTCAACCCGAATTTAAGCGGACTTTTGTCGACTATTCTACGAAGCGTTTATCACCTTGGCGCATCGACACCGGAAAAAAGATGCAAAAGAAACACCGAGAGTTACTTGAAAAGGTTGGTCAAGCCTATGGCGTACAACCACGCTTTATTTTATCTTTTTGGGGCTTAGAAACCAATTACGGCACTTATACCGGCAACAACGATATTATTCGTTCATTAGCGACCTTAGCCTTTGATAAACGCCGCGCTGCCTATTTCCGTAAAGAACTGTTTAATGCCCTAAAGATTTTAGATCAAGGTCATATTAAACTGAGCGATATGAAAGGTTCTTGGAGTGGTGCAATGGGCCAGGGTCAATTTATGCCATCGAGCTTTTTACGATTTGCCCAAGACTTTGACGGCGATGGTAAAAAAGACATTTGGAATAATCAGGCCGATGTTTTTGCATCGATAGCCAATTATCTCAGACATTTCGGTTGGGATGACCAACAAACATGGGGTCGTCAGGTCTCTTTGCCAAAAAATGCTCATGGCTGGCTCGATCAGGTAAAAGCAACAACACCTGAAAAAGGCTGCCGCGCGTTACGCGTTCACAGCGACAAACTGTCACTAGAAAAGTGGAACAGCTTAGGGGTTCGCCGTTTAAATACCACTGAATTACCTAAAGTTGAGCTAAAAGCGACCTTGATTTTGCCTGACGGCATCGATGGACCGGCGTATTTAACATACGAAAATTATCGGACTATCTTAAGATACAACTGTGCTAACAGCTATGCACTAACGATCGGCCTGCTAGCTGATCAGCTAAAGTCTTAAGCAGATTAAGGTATTATACCAATCTAGCAAAGTACCTGATCATTTTTAATGGCCTAAATAGATGATGACTGCGTTATTTCTTTTCTATGTAGAATAACTACATACGTAAATAAATGCCTTGTCCTAATCAATTTATACTCATAAAAAAGTAGACCACTTATTTACCTAGATTGGTATTACTTTAATCCTAAACTAAAAAAACCACCGCAAGCGGTGGTTTTTTTTCAAGCTAACCTGCGTTTACAATTAAACGCTAAATGATGAACCACAACCACAGGTTGCAGTGGCATTTGGGTTATCAACCAAAAAGCGTGAACCTTCTAGCCCTTGGGTAAAGTGCACTCGGCCACCAACTAAATATTGTAAACTCATCGAGTCTACAATCATGGTTGCACCATCTTTATCAACCATCATGTCATCTGGATTGATTTTATCATCGAAGGTAAAACCGTACTGGAAGCCAGAACAACCACCGCCGGTAATATAAACCCGCAATTTAAGCTCTTTGTTATCTTCATCATCTAACAAAAAATTAACACGCTGGGCCGCGGCATCCGTAAACTCCAACGGGATCCCAGCTTCAACGACTTCTACAGACATAGCAACCTCACAAAAAAATAAAACTCAATAAACCTGAGTGAATCGGTCAATTATCTTACAGCAAGCTGGTAGGTGCAATCCTTTTATTGTGAAATGGGCGGCTGCGCACTATCTAACCTGAGTACCAGATAAATTAATTTGCCCAGCAACGCTCTTTTAGCAGCTCTCTGCGTTGTTTTCACTCCCAATAGCCAGCTATTGATTCGTGAATACGCCTAGATATCCACTCAAATGTCGTCACTGGGAGTTAGCTGTGTATATTCATTTCTATTATCGTGTTACAAAATATTTATCCAGGACTCAGGTTATCTAACAACAGTTTTAACGGTGCAACTAAGACTTCATCCCACGCATAAACTTGGGGATTATTAGCCGCTTTTTGACCGCGGCGCTTCGACATTTTTAAGCGAAGCTCTAATTGCTCCGGAATAAATCCCTGTGGCAACACAAACTCGCCTTCTATCGATTGAAAGTACAAAAAACTAAACTTAAGTGCGCTAGTATTTTTAATCTGTTTGGTTAAATTAATGATCTTTGGCTGCCCGCTCTCACTGCCAATAACCGCTAACCGTACCTCACCTTTAATGTAACGTTTACGTTTTTCGAGCTGAGCAAGCACCAATTGAAAGCGGTAATGGTTGGCGCTAATGCCCGCCTCAAGCTTAACATCTTCGATTTTCACTCCATTTTCAGTATCGCCTGGCGCCATCACTTTTTGGTAAAATCGTAACGCGGACTGCTGCTCAATCAGCTCAGATTGTTGACGCAAAATAGTCGCGTTCATTTCAACAATGGTGTTACGCTCAATCTCTAGCGAAATAGCCGTTTGTGATAGCGCCAATTTATTACGCTTATTTTCAGCCGTTACCTCAGACAGCTGCGCTAACGCATTACCATCATCTGCCTGACCAAACCAATAGCCACCAGCCACCAGACCACTAAGCACAAAAAGGATCGCCTGAACTAAGCCAAACTTGGCTTTTAAAAAGTATTTTAACCTTAACATTAAATTTAATATCTGCTCAATAATCTGCAATAGTCGGCATTCTATAGTAGTATCAATTGCCGAACAAATTTGAGATAACTAATCCTACGCCAATGAGCTTTATCCAAGGTTTTAAATATCACCTAGCCCACCCAAAAACATCATGGCAATTAGTCAGTTGCGGCTTAATTGTCGGGTTTTTCGCATCTCTGGCTATCATTTCATTACGACTAATCATCGCGACTATTACCAGTTTTTACGCGGTTAACAATGGTGATTTTGCTGAACTAGCCCCCGCTTTGCGTTTAGTACTGCCGGTCATTGCCGTGATATTTATTTTACTGATGGTACGAATAACTCGGCACAAATTTCACCGTATGGGCATACCTTTTGTTTTATATCGTCAGCGAAAATATTATGGCTACATCCCTGCTGGCAATACGTTAAATCAATTTTTTAGCGCTATAGCCGCGATAGCCGGCGGTTTTTCGGTTGGCCGAGAGGGCCCGGCGGTTCATGTCGGAGCTGGTAGCGCCAGTGTGCTAGCTAATTTCATTCAAATGCCCAACAATGCCAAACAAATAATGGCAGCTTGCGGCGTTGCAGCTGGCATTTCAGCCTCGTTTAATTCCCCCTTAGCCGCAGTGGTTTTTGTATTAGAAGTGGTGTTAAGACAATATCGAATTCATTTATTCTTACCCATTATGGTTTCTGCTTTGCTTGGCACGGCCATGAGTCGCATGGTCTTTGGTGATATCCATCTGTATAGCGATTTATTACTGCCACAAATCACCATTAATGCTTTGCTGCCCTTTATAATTCTTGGGCTAACGGTTGGCCTAATTGCGGTATTGTTTAATCGCTCATTACTAAGCATTATTAAATATTCGCGTGAAGTCAGCATTTATGTTCGACTGCCGCTGGCCGCTATTATTATGGCCATTATTGGCTGGTTAGTACCGCAAACAATGGGTTCCGATTACGGTGCTTTAACAGTCGCCTTAACTGAGCATCCTGAAACATCATTTATTTTTACGATGTTAGTCGCAAAGTTTATCGCAACTATTTTTTCTCTCGGCTTGGGCATTCCAGGCGGCGTGATCGGGGTGCTTTATGGCATAGGGGCCTTGCTTGGCAGTTTTATTGTTTGGTCATTGGTGCCTTATTTTCCGCAGCTGATTGAGTTTGTGCCAATGGCGGTGATGATTTGCATGGTTACCATGATGGCAACTAGTCTCAATGCTCCACTCGCCGCTTTAGTGGCCGTGTTAGAGCTGTCTGGCAATGCCGCCATTATTTTTCCAAGCTTGCTGGTCGTCGTGCCCGCCATATTATTATCACAACAGGTATTTAAACTTAATTCGTTGTTTTATGCTCAGCTCGATTTACAAAAATTAAACTATAAAGTGTCACCGGTTATTTATGAGTTGCAAGATACTGGCGTGGTGGTATTAATGCGCCGCAAGTTCAACTTACTAGAAGCCAGTTCGCCTTGGCGTACGCTCAATAGCACCATGCCTACGGTTATTCATCAGCACGGTGAACAGGGACAGTATTTAGTCCCTTCAAATATGATGGGTTATACCAGTCGCGATCAGACCCTCGTGAGCATTCATACCCTAACTGACAATGCCACCTTGGCAGAGGCCTACCAATTACTCAGCCCGCAACGAAAAGGTTATGTGCTTATTTTAGCCCAGGGTAGCAATACCCCTGTTGGACTGCTTAGCTGGCGATCTTTGCAAAAGCACCTCCATAAAGGTCGAGGTTATTAGCGGATTTAATGATGAATCTCCTTTAGGCAATACTGATTTTCTGCTATATTTTGCCGCCACAAAGCTTATCGTTTATTGGGTATCACTTCTTTTAAGGAACATCACATGATTGATTTCACGGGCAGCCATATTTTGTCGGTCAAGCAACTGGACCGCGACGCAATTTCCACCATTTTTTCAACTGCCGATATTATGCTTCCTTATGCTCAACGTAAAAAGCGCACCCAGGTGCTCGACGGCGCCATTTTAGGTAATATGTTCTTTGAAGCGAGCACCAGAACCCGAGTGAGTTTTGGTAGTGCATTTAATTTACTCGGCGGTTTTGTCCGTGAAACGACGGGAATTAGCAGCTCAGCCTTATCTAAAGGTGAGTCACTTTATGATACGGCTCGCGTATTAAGCAGTTATGCCGATGTTATTGCGATGCGTCACCCACAATCAGGCTCAGTTGCTGAATTTGCCACGGGCTCGCTCGTGCCAGTAATTAATGGCGGCGATGGTTCGAACGAACATCCGACGCAAGCCTTACTTGACTTATATACCATTGAAAAAGAGCTTTCGAGCAAGTTAAGAACCATTGATAATATGCACATAGCAATGGTCGGTGATCTTAAATTTGGTCGCACCGTTCATTCATTATCAAAGTTACTAAGTAAATATAACAACATTACCTTTAGCTTAATTTCGCCTCAAGAATTGGCGATGCCTGATGACGTTATCTCACTGATTGAGGACGCTGGCCATCGGGTAATTATAACTGATGTGCTTGAAGGCAATCTCGATGCCGATATTTTGTATTTAACTCGGATTCAAGAAGAACGTTTTCCAAGCCCTGAAGAAGCCAACAAATATCGCGGCCAATTTCGCTTGAATCAACAAATTTATACCCAGCATTGCAAATCTAATACCGTCATCATGCACCCGTTACCGCGCGACTCTCGCGAAGAAGCCAACGAACTCGATGTCGATTTAAATTTAAACCCTAATTTGGCTATTTTCCGCCAAGTGGAAAATGGTGTATTAATTCGAATGGCGCTGTTTGCTTTAACGCTAGGTGTTGCCGATCAAGTACAGCAACACGAAAGTGAAGTGAATTGGTTTAGCCGTAAATAACCTTTATCAAAAATTCAGGTTAAGTAATCTATTATAAGGACAGAAAATGAGTCGTTCACAAGATTTATTTGAACAAGCACAGCAGACAATCCCAGGTGGTGTTAACTCACCGGTTCGCGCTTTTACTGGCGTTGGCGGCAGCCCGTTGTTTATCGAAAAAGCCGATAAAGCAATTATCACCGATGTTGATGGTAAAGACTACATTGATTATGTAGGCTCGTGGGGCCCGATGATTTTAGGTCATAATCACCCTGAAATTCGTCAGGCAGTGATCGACCAAGCCGCTAACGGCTTAAGCTTTGGTGCGCCAACCGAGTTAGAAATTATCATGGCTGAAAAAGTACGTGAACTAGTGCCGTCAATGGAACAAATTCGCATGGTCAGTTCTGGTACCGAAGCCACCATGAGTGCGATTCGTTTAGCCCGAGGTTTCACCAAGCGCGATAAAATTTTAAAATTTGAAGGCTGTTATCACGGCCATGCCGATTCTTTGTTAGTGAAAGCAGGCTCAGGGGCATTAACCCTAGGCCAACCAAGCTCACCTGGTATTCCGAGCGATTTTGCCAAACATACCCTGACCGCGACCTATAATGATATCGCCTCTGTTGAAGCTTTGTTCGAGCAATATGGTGACGACATCTCATGTATTATTGTTGAGCCAGTTGCTGGCAACATGAACTGTATTCCGCCAACGGATAATTTTTTGCAAAAACTACGCGTTGTTTGTGATAAATATCAAGCGCTATTGATCATCGATGAAGTGATGACAGGTTTCCGCGTAGCCCTTGGTGGCGCGCAGGCATATTATGATGTAAAACCTGATATTACTACCTTGGGTAAGGTCATTGGTGGCGGCATGCCAGTAGGCGCTTTTGGTGGTCGTAAAGAAGTAATGCAATACATTGCACCAACCGGCCCAGTTTATCAGGCTGGTACGTTATCTGGTAACCCTATTGCGATGGCCGCAGGCCTTAAGGCATTAGAATTATTATGCGAGCCGGGTTTGCATGACAGCCTAACAGCAAAAACCAAGCAAGTAGCCGAAGGTTTTAAAGCGGCCGCTAATAAACATGGCATCCCAATGGCGATTAACTATGTCGGCGCTATGTTTGGCTTTTTCTTTACCGACCAACCTCAAGTGAACTGCTTCGAGCAAGTGACTAAATGTAATATTGAGCAGTTTAATACTTTTTTCCACTTGATGCTTGAAGAAGGTGTTTACCTAGCGCCATCGGCTTATGAAGCAGGTTTCTTGTCAACCGCTCACGGTGAGCAAGAAATTGCAGCCACGCTGGCTGCTGCCGATCGTTGTTTTGCCAAAATGGTTAGCTAAAGCGCTTAATGCGACTGCTTAAGTAGAGTGCTTTGTTTCAGTGCTCTATCAGAGCAGCTTTATTAAGTAGCTTAATAAAAAGCCCAGACTAATAATTAGTCTGGGCTTTTTTATGGCTGGCATTCGCGCACTCAATTTAAGCTGAGTTTAAGATAAACCGCATTTGCTCATTAGCCCATTGCACTGAGTTTTGATAAATCTCAGGTACTTGATCTGGTTCTATGCCCACACTTTCAATTTCACTAAGTGCAGCGTCCCAGTTAGTTGTCTCGTAGGATTTAGCAATCGTAATGAGCTTAGCGAGTTCACCTTCACCCTCAATCAATGCAACTTTAATCGCACTAGACAATGGCAACTTTTCCATTGCTGTCACCATCGTTTCGCCAAGGATCGCATCGATTAATGACAACATGCCCGTCAAAAATGCCATCGACTTATCCTTGATTTGGCTAGATTGTCCCGCCAGACCCTCACAAAATTTAGCCCGCGTTAGCGCCAATGCCATTAATTCAGGCGGCTTGCCCTCACACGTTTGAGCCGAGAACAATACCGACACAAATTTTTGCAACTCAGCCTTGCCCAAGGTCACTAATGCTTGTTTGATCGTTGAAATTTCGGCACGTCGCTTAAACAATGGCGAATTACTATAACGCAATAATTTGTATGACAAATTAACGTCTAATTCAAACACGCTAATGATTTTCGGCAAATCAAGATCGGCTTTACTCGTTTCGTACAGTAATTCCGCCAAACTGACCTGCGAGGGCGTTAAACTTTTAGCTTTGATCATTTCTGGTTTTGAAAAGAAATAACCTTGAAAATATTCAAATCCGAGATCTAACGCTTGTTCAAATTGCTCATAAGTTTCAACTTTCTCGGCCAATAACTTGATATTTGGATAGTCTTTTGTTGCCGTAATTACTTCATGAATTGTCTCAAGCGAAGTCGCCAGCACATCAATTTTAATAATGTCGATAAAGGGATAAAAATGACGCCATACTGGCTGATGAATATAATCATCGAGCGCAATCACATAACCTTGCTGTTTTAACTCTTTGCAATGACTTAGCAGTTTTTTGCCGGGTTTAACCGTTTCTAATATTTCAACCACTAACTGTTCTGGCGGGACCAAGGCAGGATATTTTTTATCGAGCGTTTCTAGGGTGAAATTAATGAAAGCCGGTTTGTCACCAGTAAAGTCTCTCATTGAAAAATCAAATTGACTGCCCGCGACGATTTTTGAGGTCGCAGCATCGCCATCGATATCTGGAAAAACATTGCTCACGCCATCTCTAAACAACAACTCATAAGCAAAGAGATTTTTGTCGCGATCAAGAATAGGTTGTCTAGCGGCATGAAAAAACATAAATAGTCTGGCTCAAATTTATTAACTAATTGCATAATAACAAATAACGTATTAAATGTATGGTTTTATGCTAACTAAAATTAATCGCAAACGTCAGGTAACATGTCGCTAACTAACAAGAAAAAACCAAAAAAGTTAGCTAACTTACGAGCGTTGTCATTGATGATTAATTAAATAAATGTGGAATGTTAAGGTTTAGCAATACCTCGGGCATAAAAAAGGGCTGTCAATTGACAGCCCTTTTTATGCTAATAACAAAAAGAAGTTATTTCTTTTTCTTTACCGCTTTAGCATTAGGAAGGTCAGTAATTGAACCTTCATAAATCTCTGCCGCCAAACCGATTGACTCGTGCAATGTTGGGTGAGCGTGAATTGTTAGGCCGATATCTTCAGCGTCACAACCCATTTCGATCGCCAGACCGATTTCGCCTAGTAACTCACCAGCATTATCTCCAACTAAAGCACCACCGATAATGCGGTCAGTATCTTTGTCGAAGATTAGCTTTGTCATGCCGTCAGACACGTCTGAAGCGATAGCACGGCCACTTGCTGCCCATGGGAACTTAGCTACTTCAAAGTTGATGCCTTGCTCTTTCGCTTCTTTCTCAGTTAGACCAACCCATGCAACTTCTGGGAAGGTGTAAGCAATTGAAGGAATAACTTTAGGATCGAAGAAGTGATTCTTACCTGCAATAACTTCAGCAGCAACGTGCGCTTCATGCACAGCTTTGTGCGCAAGCATTGGTTGACCAACAACATCGCCGATAGCGAAGATGTTTGGTACATTGGTACGCATTTGCTTATCAACGTTAATGAAACCACGCTCGTCAACTGCAATACCTGCACCTTGTGCACCAATTTGTAAACCGTTTGGCGCGCGGCCAATGGCAACTAGTACCGCATCATAACGAATTGGATCTGTTGGCGCTTTTTTGCCTTCAACCGAGACGTAAATACCGTCTTCTTTCGCTTCAACCGCTGTTACTTTAGTTGACAGCATGATGTTGAAACGTTCTTTGTTGGCTTTGGTGTAAATACGAACCATGTCAGCGTCAGCCGCAGGAATTAGCTGATCAAACATCTCAACCACGTCTACTTCACTACCTAGCGCTTCGTACACGGTGCCCATTTCAAGACCGATGATACCACCGCCCATGATCAGCAATTTCTTAGGAACGCCTTCGACTTTAAGTGCGTCAGTTGAGTTCCAAATGCGTGGATCGTTATGCGGAATAAATGGCAATTCAATTGGGCGAGAGCCACAAGCAATAATTGCATGCTCGAAGTTAATTGTCGTCGTTTCTTCACCTTCAACAACTAAAGTATTGGTGCTTGTAAATTTAGCAGTGCCAGTAACCGTTTTAACTTTACGCATTTTGGCCATGCCTGCAACACCAGCGCTTAATTTATTTACAACGCCTTCTTTGTAGCCACGAATTTTAGCGATATCGATCGTTGGCTCACCGTAAGTAATGCCATGCGCTTCGATATGCTTTGCTTCTTGAGTAACTTTAGCAACATGTAGTAGCGCTTTAGACGGAATACAACCAACGTTTAAACAAACGCCGCCTAACTCTGCGTATTTTTCTACTAATACAACATCTAGTCCTAAATCGGCTGCGCGAAACGCTGCTGAATAACCACCAGGGCCTGCGCCCAATACTACAACCTGAGTTTTAATTTCGTTGCTCATTTTCACCTCGATGTGTGTTCGCAAAACCACGCTTATGATGGCTGCGATATGTGTCTTTTTAGTTTGCACAATTCTAGCCAGCTAGACAAAATATGTATAGTGCTATTGCGCAATTAAATAATTTAATCGCTATTGGTTTGCATTTAATACAGCGACCAACTTTTTGTCTGCAATCAAAAAAGCCGCAGAGTGTGCGGCTTCTATTAATTAAAGTACTAAGCGACGAATGTCAGATAATACTCCAGCTAAAGTAGCACTAAATCGTGCAGCTTCAGCACCATCAATTACCCGATGGTCATAAGACGTTGAAAGCGGAACCATCAATTTCGGTAGGAACTCTTTACCATTCCATTTAGGCTTCATTTCTGATTTAGAAACACCTAAAATTGCCACTTCAGGCGCATTAACGATTGGCGTAAACGCCGTGCCGCCGATGCCACCTAGGCTTGAAATAGTAAAACAACCACCTTGCATATCAGTTGCTTTTAGCTTGCCGTCACGGGCTTTCTTCGAGATTTCACCCAGTTCGCGTGATAACTCGTGAATTCCTTTCTTATCAACATCACGTACCACAGGAACAACTAGGCCGTTTGGTGTATCAACCGCGATCCCGATATGAATGTATTTCTTAAGAATAAGTGATTCACCATCGCTGCTCAATGAAGAGTTGAACGTTGGGTGAACGGCTAACGCTTTAGCGGCAGCTTTTAAGATAAATACCAGTGGCGAAATCTTAAGGCCAAGCTTTTGCTTTTCAGCAATTGCATTTTGCTCTTTACGGAAAACTTCAAGTTCAGTGATATCCGCTTCATCAAAGTGAGTAACATGTGGAATGGTTACCCAGTTACGATGCAAGAATGGACCTGAAATCTTCTGAATGCGTGACAGCTTCTTCTCTTCGATTTCACCAAATTTAGAGAAATCAACCGGCTTAACACTAACAACACTCAAGCCACCTTCTTTGCTGCCTGATGTCGTTGTGGCCGCAGAGGCTTTAGGACGTGATAATTCGTACTTAACGTAAGATTGAACATCTTCACGTAGTACCCGGCCTTTACGCCCAGTACCTGTAACTAGCGTTAAATCAACGCCAAACTCACGGGCAATACGACGTACCGACGGTGAAGCATGGGCTTTAGTTCGCTTACCTGGCTGTGCTTTTGATGGATGAGCTGGAACAGGCGGTGCTTTCGGCGCTGGTGCAGCGGCAGGAGCAGCCACAGGAGCTGGTGCAGCCGCAACTGGCGCTGCAACTGAGGTTTCAACAATGCCACCAGCTGTTTCAATCACAGCGATGATAGTGCCCGTAGCCACTTTACCACCAGCAGCAATGCGAAGCTCTTTGATCACGCCAGCAAAAGGAGCTGGCACGTCCATGGTCGCTTTGTCAGTTTCCAGCGTAATTAGGCCATCTTCCTCGGCAACAGTGTCGCCAACAGCAACTAATATTTCGATAACGTCAACTTCACCGTCTTCGCCAATATCAGGAACCGCAACATCTTGCAGCGCAGGAGCACTAGCTACCGCAGCAGCAGCAACTGGTGCAGCAGCAACTGGTGCAGCAGCTACAGGAGCCGGAGCAGCTACAGCTGCTTCAACAACAGGGGCAGCTACAACAGCACCAGCCGACGTTTCAAGCATCACGATTAACGAGCCTTCGCCCACTTTATCGCCAACGACAACTTTCACCTCAACCACGGTGCCAGCAAAAGGAGCTGGTACGTCCATGGTCGCTTTGTCAGTTTCAAGGGTAATTAAACCATCTTCTTCGGCTACAGTGTCGCCAACGGCAACGAGCACTTCAATGATCTCAACCTGACCGTCTTCGCCAATATCAGGCACATGAACTTCTTGAATAGCTGATGCGGTAGGTGCCGCGGCCACAGGTGCAGCAGCAACGACTGGCGCAGCTTCCACAACCGGAGCAACTGGCGCAGCGCTTTGAGCCGCTGGCGCAGACGCGCCAGCAACAGCCATAGCACCAATGCGCATGCCTTCAGAAATTTTGTCACCAACACTCACGCTTAATTCACTAAGCGTGCCAGAAAATGGTGCTGGAATATCCATTGAGGCTTTATCAGACTCAACAGTGATTAGTGCCATCTCTTCTTCAATTGAGTCACCAACGGCAACACAAATTTCGATAATTTCTACTTCTTCGCCACCAACATCAGGGACTAAGATATCTTGTAAATCAGACATGTTGTTGATCCTTTAAGCGTAAAGTGGGTTAATTTTGTCGCCATCAATACCAAAGCGCGTCATCGCGTCAATCAGTACAGACTGCTCTAGCTTGCCACGGTTAACCAATTCAGACAGTGAAGCAATAACGACGTGCGCCGCATCAACTTCAAAGTGTGAACGTAAGTTAGCACGGCTATCACTGCGACCAAAACCATCAGTACCCAATACTTTGTAGCTACCAGGAATATAAGCACGAACCTGTTCAGCGAATGCCTTCATGTGATCCGTTGACGCGATAACGATGTTATCTTCGCTAGCACCTAATACTTCAGTAATGTAAGCAACACGAGCATCTTTAGTTGGGTTAAGCATGTTGTAACGCTCAACGTCTTGACCGTCACGGCCTAGCTCATTGAAAGACGTTACGCTGTATAGCTCAGAGCTAACACCGAAGTCTTCAGCAAGAATGGTTGCCGCTTTACGAACTTGCTCAAAAATAGTACCACAACCTAGTAACTTAACCGTGTTAGCACCATTGCTCTTAACGGTAGCAAACGGGTAGATACCTTTGATGATACCTTCAGTAACGCCTTCTGGCATTGCTGGTTGCTTATAGTTTTCGTTAAGCGTTGTTAGGTAGTAATAAATATTTTCTTGTGTTTCACCGTACATTCTTTCGATACCGTTTTGCACGATAACAGCTAGCTCGTAACCGTAAGTAGGATCATAAGAAATACAGTTAGGAATAGTACCTGCCTGAATGTGGCTGTGACCATCTTGATGCTGTAAACCTTCGCCGTTCAATGTAGTACGACCTGACGTTGCACCAACCATGAAACCACGTGCTTGCATATCACCAGCAGCCCACGCCATATCACCAATACGCTGGAAACCAAACATTGAGTAATAGATGTAGAACGGGATCATCGGACAATCGTTAACCGAGTAAGATGTCGCTGCAGATACCCAAGAACCCATTGCGCCAAGCTCGTTAATGCCTTCTTGCAATACCTGACCTGAAGTATCTTCACGGTAGTAAGCTACTTGATCTCTGTCTTGAGGAACGTATTTTTGGCCTTCGTGAGCATAAATACCGATTTGACGGAACATGCCTTCCATGCCGAACGTACGGGCTTCATCAGGCACGATTGGTACAATGCGCTTACCGATTTCACGATCTTTAACCAAGGCAGTCATGATGCGAACCATAACCATGGTGGTTGAAATTTCACGCTCGCCAGAACCTTTAAGCACATTGTCGAAAATGCTTAGGCTTGGAATGTTTAACTGTTCAGAGAATCTTGGCTTACGCTGAGGCAATACACCACCTAATTCGTCACGACGCGCTTTCATGTATTTCATTTCTGCGCTGTCGGCTGCTGGGCGGTAGTAAGGAATATTCGGTAGGTCTTCATCAGACACAGGAATGTTGAAACGGTCACGGAATTGCTTAAGCACTTCAATGTCCATTTTCTTAACGCCGTGCGCAATATTTTTGCCTTCAGCTGAATCACCCATGCCGTAACCTTTAACTGTTTTAGCTAAAATAACGGTTGGACGACCTTTCGTCGCTTTCGCTTTCGCATAAGCGGCATAAACTTTCATTGGATCATGGCCACCACGATTTAGACGCCAAATGTCGTCATCTGTCATGTTTGCAACCATTTCTGCGGTTTCAGGGTACTTGTTAAAGAAGTGCTCACGCGTATATGCGCCGCCCTTTTGCTTACAGTTTTGGTATTCACCGTCAACGGTTTCTTCCATTAACTGTAACAATTTACCGCTGGTATCACGGGCTAATAATGAGTCCCAGTAGCGACCCCAGATAACCTTGATAACTTCCCAGCCAGCGCCGCGGAATTCACCTTCAAGCTCTTGAATGATCTTGCCGTTGCCACGAACTGGACCGTCAAGACGCTGCAAGTTACAGTTAACAATGAAACATAGATTATCAAGACCTTCACGCGCAGCAAGACCGATAGCGCCTAGTGATTCAGGCTCATCACACTCGCCGTCGCCCATAAAGCAATAAACAGTCTGACCTGAACAATCTTTAATACCACGATCGGTCAGGTACTTAAGGAAACGCGCTTGATAAATCGCTTGAATTGGACCAAGACCCATAGAAACCGTCGGGAACTGCCAGTATTCAGGCATCAATTTAGGGTGCGGGTATGAAGAAAGACCATCGGCGAATGCTTCCTGACGGAAGTTATCCATTTGCGCTTCAGTGAAACGTCCTTCAAGGAATGAACGCGCATAGATGCCAGGAGAAATATGGCCTTGGAAATACACTAAATCGCCGCCATCTTTATCATTTGGCGCTTTAAAGAAGTGGTTAAAACCAACATCATATAAGGTCGCAGACGACGCGAAACTTGCTAGGTGACCACCAAGTTCTAAGTCTTTCTTAGACGCGCGCAATACCATCGCTTGAGCATTCCAGCGGATCATCGAACGAATGTTACGTTCAATTTGTGGATCGCCAGGCATATGCGGTTCTTGAGCTGTTTCAATGGTATTTAAATAAGCAGTCGTTGCAGTGTAAGGCAGGTGAGTACCGTTACGACGGGCTTTATCAATTAACTTTTCTAGTAAATAATGTGCACGCTCTGGACCTTCTTCTTGAAGTACTGCTTCAAGTGCGTCGATCCACTCCTCAGTTTCCTGAGGGTCTACATCCGTAAAATTGATGTGAGACATTGTCGTTTCCTTATATGTATTTTTTGTATTTCAGCCACGTTGCATTCCCTTCTATGAGGGTAAATGCATTAGCCCTGCATCTTAGACAGGGTCATTATTTTGTATTCTTCTTAACGAACGTTGTACTCTTGAATCTTCTTGGCGGACAGATAATAAAATGTCTTCAATATATGCCAAGTGAGCATTAGAGGCATTTCTCGCCTGCTCTGATTGTCGAGAAACAATCGCTTCAATTAATTCGCCTCGGTGCTTATTGCTCATCTCAACGGCTGCTGGATGGCGATAAAGTAACTCAAGGTTTTGGGCAATGTTATCGCGTAATAATTGGCTCATGCTTAACACCAAATGCAACATCGCAACATTATGCGACGCTTCTGCGACCACTTTGTACAACTCAACAATCTCATCAGCTTCTTTAGCAATATCATGTTGGCCTTGTGCCAGCTTAATTGCCTCCTGACAGTGTCGAATCGCTTCAAAGTCAGTCGCGGTACCACGTATCGCGGCGTAAAATGCCAGCATTCCTTCGGTCGCATGACGAAATTCTAATAAGTCATACTGACTTTCAGGATCATTAGCGATTAACTCGAGTACCGGATCACTCAAGCTCTTCCACAGTTGTTCCTGCACATAGGTCCCCCCTCCTTGGCGACGATTTAATAGCCCTTTACTTTCTAATGCCTGGATCGCTTCCCTGACGGACGGGCGTGATACCTCAAACTGCTTGGCAAGCTCGCGCTCGGACGGTAGTTTTTCACCGGGGCGTAAACTGCCTTCAAGGATCATGGTCTCAAGTGCCGTCACAATCGCGTCGGATAGCTTTGGCTGCCTGATTTTACGATAGGTCATTATTTCCTCTTTATTATAATTGGTATTACCAATTAACCAACGAAGACGAATTTAACAAAAAAAAGTTAATTTGTCCACCTAGCAAAGAATTTCGATTAAACAAAATTGCCATGATATGAAACAAATCAACCTTTAGTCTTAGCCAGATTAATTAGATGATGAAATTAGATAAATGTAACACTTGTACCCGCGCTACCGCATAAGTGTCCGTTTTTAACGGTCAACATAACTAGTCAACCTCAGGGCACAAAAAAACTCACAATCGATAAAAAATAACGCTAAGCCAGCAGCCCAGCAATGGTCATTAATGCCACCAAACCAAGCAACAACAATAAATTCCGCTTAGCCAGTGCCACTAGCCGACAAGTAGTTTGCATACATACACCTTGCACACAAGACACGTCAGTCACTTGCTCTGCCGCCATCGCTACAGCACCAATTAACTGTGCCGCTGGTAATTTAAATTTAAACAACAGCGACAACCACAAACTAATAGCATGCGAAAAATTACCAACCAACACATAACCCAAAGCCACTAGTCGCGCAGGCAGCCAATCAATAACAAATAACAAAGACTTTATAACAGCCACCTTTGGTAGCACCCTGCGATCAACCAACAAATCATAACTGCGAATACTGGCATAAAAGACCACGGCAACCGGGCCACCAATAATCAGCATTAAAACAGTTGCACAATAATAGCGGTAATTAATCCACACCAGTTGGCGCCCAACTTGCGCGCCCAAACTAGCGGCCTCAGTAACATCAAGTTTCTCAACTTCAGCCAATTGTGCAGCAATTAAATAACTGGCCTGAGTATCGTCGTGGCAAACCGACAACAAGTAATGCTTATATTGTTGACGGAAATGGACACAACCAATACTTAGTAGTACAGCAACAACCCACAAAATCGGTGTTAATAGACCGTAAAGTAGTCCAGCACTTAATTGCAATAATAAATAGGTTAAGCTAGCAGGTAAAATAAGCACTAGCAATTGAAATGACCACGCGGTTGGTTCAAGTGTGCGGGTTATTTTAGTTACTCCTCGCTCAAACCAATATTCAAATTGCCAATGCGATCCCAATGAATAGATCCGCTCAAGCAACAAAGCAACTAACAAAGCAAACAGCGCCATAATATATTAAGTTCCAAATAGTTGTTTTATCCAAATACCAAGCTCAGCGCCGATATAACTCTCTGATTTAATATTGCTTGGCAATATTTTTGTCGTTAATCACTCTAACATAGCGCCATAATGCGACCAATCAAAAGCGTCACCGGGGTCAGTTTTCCGCCCAGGGGCAATGTCACAATGACCAACAATAGTCTGAGGTGTTAAGCACCGATAGTGTCGGCACAAAACCTTGGTTACCTTAGCCAGCGCCTCGTACTGCGCCGAGGTATAAAGGGTGGTATCTGTGCCCTCTAATTCAATGCCAATTGAAAAATCATTGCAATTAGTTCGGCCATTATAGGTGGAAATTCCGGCATGCCAGGCTCGGTCTTCAAATGAGACATATTGAGTAATAATACCGGTACGGCTAATCATGCAATGAGCTGACACTCTCAGCCCCTCTAGTTGAGAAAAAAAGGGATCTGCTTGGCAATCTAGTCGCCCTAAAAACAAGTCATTAATATAACCACCGCCAAACTGACCCGGCGGTAAACTGATATTGTGGATCACTAACAACGAAATATCATCGACCAGCGGCCGTTGGTTGTAATGACTAGAACAACAAATAGTGGCATTATCTAACCAACCATTATCAATGGTTAATGTTTGTACATTGGGTGTTTTCATCGGCTGACTTTCATTTTTCATGGTGTATTTATAGTTTTTATTAAGTGTTTTTTAGTATGTATTATAAGTTTTTACTTAAGTTTTTACTTAAGTTTTTTCATCAAATATAAGGACGACCCGTGATCAACATAAGTAACACATTCATCGCTAAAGCAATGTCCGTTATTTTTTGGTGCTTACTGCTCGGGGCATTAGCTTACTATTTTCAAGACCAAATCTCGCAAAAAATTAATCCGAATCAGCAAGTCAGTTCAAATTATCAAAATAACGGCCAGGTTTCAGTGGTGCTTAAACCTAATAACCGCGGCCACTACTTAGTTAATGGTACTATTAATAGCCAGCCTGTGACCTTTTTACTCGATACTGGCGCCACTCAAATATCTATTCCGGCACATCTTGCGCGGCAACTCCAACTGAGTGCAGGCCAAACGTTTACGGTTAATACCGCCAATGGCCAAATTCAAGTAGCCGCCACGACAGTGAACTCCCTAACGATTGCTGGTATTAAGCTAGGCCAGCTCGCGGCCCATTTAAACCCGGGCATCGAAAACAACGTGATTTTACTTGGAATGAATGCATTGCAACAGTTAGACTTGCACCAACAAAATAATACCCTGACGTTGACCCAAATTAATCCTTAGGTCATCTACTTACAAGGAATGTTAGCTTAATGCTAAACCTGCACTGTCATTACTCAACCCTTAAAACCCGGCTGTTTCAGTTAGAACTAAAACAATATTTTTTATTGATTGTAGGCTTTTATTTTATCGTCGCGATGCATTACTTTCAGCAAAATCACGGCGGCATGGCGTTAAGTACCCCGTTTAACCCACTGGGTTGGGTCGTAATTTCAGCCTTGATTGCATTAGGCATCATACAAATAGCCCACAGTAAAAAACTATTATATACCCCCTTTGTTACCGCTATTACTATTGCTTGCTGCCTCTTACTCGTGCCATTAATTTACGCGCCTGGAACTGGCTGGTATAGCCATCAACGTTTACTTGGTTTATTTGCAGGGCTCGCCGTGTTAATTGCGATTATTCAGTTTGAGCTCACTAGCGCTGATTTTGAAAAACTACTCAAATTTATTTTAATTGCGACCTTAATTGAATCGACATTTTCGTTAATTCAGTTTTATATCTTACCCAGCCAAAGCCTTATTAATATTAATTCACGCCGGCCCTCGGCGATATTTTTTCAAGCCAATGTCGCTGCTAGTTTCTTTGCTACCGGACTTTTAATTTCGCTTTATTTACGTCAACGCTTAAGTGATAACTTAAGAAAAAACTTAAACCAAGCACCTACCAAACTCTATTCATTGCTCATTAATACGGTGCCAGTTGTTACCACCATGGCGATAGTGTTGCTGCAATCACGGACCGGTTTTGTCGCGGTAGTTATCGGCTCATTGTTATTATTAATGCCCCGACACGGCGTTGCTAATTCTGACGTTAATCAGCCCTCTATTAATAAGCCCTCGGTTAACAAGGATTGGCTAAACAAATTATCAGTAAATAAGCAGTGGCTCGCCTTAGTTTTATTGGGCATTACCCTAGCGGTGAGTTCACTAGCTTTATTAGAGCGCCATACCCGTGGTGCCGAGGTTTACAGCGAAGCGGGTCTGCGCAGCGAAATTTATCGCGATTCAATTGAATTAATCACGCAACAGCCATTATTAGGCCATGGTTATGGCAGCTTTCGCCGCGCTTACCATCAATTGCAAGCCGACAAGTATCGCAGCGACCCAAGTTATCCCCCCCAATACCGCATGAGTCATCCGCATAACGAGCCATTACTGTGGTTGGTTGAAGGCGGTGCGGTCGCCCTAATAGCAATGCTAATTATTGCAGCGGCTTTTATTTATGCCATCGGTCGCCAGCGCAGTAATTGGCCAATTAAATTTGCGTTACTATTTCCGCTGTCACTGCATACAATGACCGAGTTTCCTTTTTATTCAAGCGTTGCCAGTTGGCTAACTTTTTTATTAATTACCGCTTACATTGCTCGCCAACCAGCCAAAGAGCGGGTTATCAGGATTGATAACCCAATTATTTTTAAAGCACTAGCGCTGGTCTTATTTGTCGTTACCACAGTGCAAATGACTAGCTTATTAATAAGTCAAAAGATCATCACTCAGGTGGTGATAAGCCAAGATTCATC
Organism: Gammaproteobacteria bacterium; assembly: GCA_013214945.1. Taxonomy (NCBI): domain Bacteria; kingdom Pseudomonadati; phylum Pseudomonadota; class Gammaproteobacteria; species Gammaproteobacteria bacterium. Next base: position 141,069 of record JABSRT010000006.1, on the reverse strand, counting down.
ACCATTGCTTGCAACATCCTTACCGCTAGTATCGGTAGACTTTGAGCAGGTCTTAATTGAAACACAATTACAAATTGCGATTGAAAATCAGCTGCCACAAACGATTGAGCTTTACATTACTTGGGCGCGGCAGCAAATTGCGGTAATGCCAGTACCACAGCATTACAGTAACTTAATTTTGGCTTATTTATATCTACAACAAATCAGCGCGGCTAATTTAATACTCAGTGAAGCACAAGCGCTATTCCCAAGTTTAGATTGGCAAGAGTCTGTCGCTCATATAACCGCGGCACAACAGCTATTCCAACAGCCATAATATGAGATGTAAGCACGACAATTAAGTCCAACGTTTGGAATCTATTAAAGACCGCTGAATTAAGCCCAGCAATTAACCTAGTATTTGAATGGGAAAACCCGTTAAAATAAACTAATTCCTGATTAAACCAAAGTAAGTATAAAATATGCTACAAGATGACATTAAACAAAGCGTAACTCTGGCGCTAAATGAAGATCTCGGCTACCAATCGGCCAGTGACGGCGACATTACCGCTAACCTTATCGCCGATGAAACTAGTGCAGAGGCGACGATTATTTCCCGCGAAATGGCCGTTTTTTGTGGTAAAGCTTGGGCCGAAGAGGTGTTTAAACAGCTCGGTGGCGAAGTAGCAATTCACTGGTTAGTCGACGACGGCGACATTATTGCGCCCAATGAAGTGCTGTGCGAAATGTCAGGCCCGGCAAAAATCTTATTAACCGGAGAGCGAGTAGCGCTTAATTTTATTCAGCTATTATCAGGCACTGCTACTGTGGTTAAGCAATACGTAGACCATATTGAAGGCACTAATACTCGCTTGCTCGATACCCGAAAAACCATTCCAGGTCTGCGCACCGCACAAAAATATGCCGTAACCTGTGGCGGTGGCGCTAATCATCGCATTGGTTTGTTCGACGCTTATTTAATTAAAGAAAATCACATTATGGCTTGCGGCGGCATAAAACAAGCTATCGACAAAGCGCGCCAATTACATAGCGACAAACTGGTCGAGGTTGAAGTTGAAAGCCTTGAAGAGCTAAAACAAGCCCTAGCAGCTGGCAGCGACATTGTGATGTTAGACAATTTTGACATTGAAATGATGCGCCAAGCGGTTGAGTTAACCAAGGGCAAAGCTAAATTAGAAGTGTCTGGCAATGTGACGCTAGCGACCATTGGCGACTTTGCTCGAACCGGTATTGATTACATTTCTGTTGGCGCTTTAACCAAACATGTTACCGCGACCGATCTGTCGATGCGACTTAAATAACTACCACCTCGCAGCGGTCAAAATAAGAACAACTTCTTTATTATCAATTGCGTGTCGGCATCCAAGATTTAACAACTAGGTATGTCGGCGTAGTTTAATTACATCAAATAGCTCAAATATCCGACAAAGGTATGAGTTTTTCGTTGTTATTAATAATATATAATGTTAATTTTAGCATGTTACTAAATTTACAGTTTTAGTGACGTTAGGTTATTTTGCCGCCACATTATAGCTTGATAACAGCTCTGATTATTTTGTATGACAGCTTGCAATAATAAGTTCAACACAAAAAATCATTAGCTCATATTAAATATCGTTTAGTTAAGCCAAGTTAAACTTAGATAAGACTTGCTTGACAAACAACAGAGGAAATTTCCCATGAAAAAAGCACAACAAGGTTTTACCCTAATTGAATTGATGGTTGTTGTTGCCATTATCGGTATTTTAGCCGCAGTAGCAATGCCTGCTTATAAAACATACATTGAAAAAGCCGACGGCGCAGCAGCTCTGTCTCAGTCTCAAGTGAACATTTTTAAACAAACAGAAGCTTGGTCAATCGATGGTTCTAGTGTTGCTTCTTTTACCACTAAAGTAGGTAACTCAACAGTTACAATAACCCCTACCGTTGATGTTAGCTCAGGTGAATTGTCTTGGGCATGTGTTTCAGACAAAGAAGCATTCAAAGGTTGTGGTCTGTAATAAACTGCTGGTTTAATTATTAAGCAAATAAAAAATGCCACTCCATTTTTATTGAGTGGCATTTTTATATCAAAAATATGATAAATTTCAAGTCGAAGCCGCGACATGCCAATCCATTCTGATTGCACTGCATCCAGCCTATTTTAGAATTTTCTAACAAACGTTTCTTTGGTCAGGTTTATTTCAACCGACCTGATTTCAACCGACCTGCATAGCATCATAGCCTCACTATTAAGTAAAAATCTTGCAATATCGCTAGGTTTTTTTGCTTATTAAGATACTATGAAAGTATTATAACCAATTGCGTATTCAGGAATTTTAATGGCAACAGCAACATATCATGGACTGTTAGATGTCATTGCCCGCCATCAGTTGCTGTCAAGTGCCGCGGCCCAGCAGGCTGCAACAGCAGCGGCAGCCGAAAACCGGCCGTTTTTAAGTCACCTAGTTGAAAGCAAACTGATTGACTCGGTTAAGTTCGCCCAAATTTGCAGCCATGAATTTGGCATGCCGTTATTTGATTTAAACCAATTTGATCATAGTTTTTTACCAAGCGATTTACTCAATGAAAAGCGCGTTAATAAACACGCAGCGCTGCCGTTGTATGTGCGTGGTAACCGACTATTTTTAGCAATTGGCGACCCAACTAATATTACCGCGTTAGAAGAGTTCCAGTTTAACGCCGGCATGCGCACAGAACCTATTTTGGTCTGTGAAAATCAGCTGCAGCAGGTCATTAACAGCCTATTTGAAAGTGACTCCGACGCCTTGGCGATAGACGCCTTTGACGAGCAAGAGTTAGCAGAAATTGGTGTTGACGAGGGCCCAGCTCAACAGCAAGATGACGACGTTGACAAAGACGACCAGCCAATCGTTATTTACATTAATAAATTATTGATGGATGCCATTCGCAAAGGCGCCTCCGATTTACACTTTGAACCCTACGAAAAAACCTATCGAGTACGTTTTAGAATCGACGGAATTTTACATGAAATGGGCAATCCACCAGCCTACTTAGCCTCACGTATGGCGGCGCGAATCAAGGTCATGTCAAAAATGGACATCGCCGAAAAACGCATTCCGCAAGATGGCCGGATTAAGTTAAAAGTATCGAACAAAAAGTCGATTGATTTCCGAGTCAGTTCACTGCCGACCTTGTTTGGCGAAAAAATGGTATTGCGTATTCTCGATTCGTCTATTGCCATGATGGGCATTGATGCCTTAGGTTATGAGCCCGAGCAAAAAGCGCTCTACCTTAAGCATCTTAACCAGCCACAGGGCATGATTTTAGTAACGGGCCCAACGGGCTCTGGCAAAACAGTGTCGTTATATACTGGGCTTAATATTTTAAACAGCCCCGAACGTAATATTGCGACCGCAGAAGATCCGGTTGAAATTAACTTAACCGGGGTCAACCAAGTTCATATTAATGCCAAGGCCGGACTTGATTTTTCTATGGCGCTGCGCGCCTTTTTACGCCAAGATCCTGATGTAATAATGGTGGGTGAAATTCGTGATCTAGAAACCGCCGAAATTGCGATAAAAGCCGCCCAAACTGGCCACTTAGTGCTTTCGACCTTGCACACCAACTCGGCGGCTGAAACCATTACTCGCTTAATTAACATGGGCGTACCAGGATATAATATCGCCAGTTCGGTTAGTTTGATTATTGCCCAGCGCTTAGCCAGGCGGCTATGTGAACATTGCAAAAAACCAGAGCAATTAAGCCCCGACCAGTTAACTGACTTAGGATATGACGAAAGTATATTAAGCCAAGGCTTAACCCTGTTTCAACCAGTCGGTTGCGACAGGTGTTCGGCCGGTTATAAAGGCCGAGTCGGCATTTATGAAACCATGCCAATGACAGAAAAAATAGGCAGAATTATAATGGACGGCGGCAATTCAATCGAAATTGCCGATGCTGCAACCGCTGAAGGAGTTGCTAATTTACGCAAATCGGCGTTACGAAAAGCCGCCCAGGGGGTAACTAGCTTAGAAGAGGTTAACCGAGTAACCAATTTTTAGCCTCCGGAGTCAGTTACAACCAACTTATCCGCTGCCATTGTTTAAATGGCGCGACATCACGCACAGATAGGACAATATCATGGCTACCGCGACGGCAAAGAAAAAGCCAAAAAAAGCGATTAAAATTAATACTTATAGCTGGAAAGGTATTAACCGCAAAGGCGTTAGAACGTCGGGTGAAATTAAAGCGGCAACTCCGCTAGATGCCAAAGCTATTTTGCGCAAACAAGGGGTCAGTACCACCAAGTTAGTAAAAAAATCAGAACCTTTGCTTAAGTTCGAGTCGATTAAACCAATGGATATTGCCATGGTCACCCGCCAACTAGCGACTATGCTAGGCGCTGGTGTACCGCTAGTGCAAAGTTATAAAATAGTTGCCGACGGTCATGACAAAGCACCTGTACGTGAGTTATTAACAACGGTTAATGATGAAATTCAAGCCGGGGTACCAGTAGCCGACGCATTAAGGCCGCATCGTAAATACTTTGATGACCTTTACTGTGATTTGGTCGCCGCAGGCGAAATGTCGGGTTCGCTCGATGCCATCTTTGATCGAATCGCAACCTACCTTGACAAAACCGAAGCACTAAAATCAAAAATAAAAAAAGCCATGCTCTACCCTACGGCAGTCATCGTGGTCGCGCTGGGGGTAACGCTGTTATTGCTGTTATTTGTGGTGCCGCAGTTTCAGGATATATTTTCGTCATTTGGTCATGAACTACCCGCCTTCACCCAGTTTGTGTTACGCATTTCAGAATTCGTGCAGGCTTATTGGGCGCTAATTGTTGGCGGTGTTGTTGCGGCGGTATTACTGTTTAAACGGGCTCACTTTAATTCACAAGCGGTGCGCGATAAAACCGACCGTACCTTATTAAAATTTCCGATCATTGGCCCAATCTTGCATAAATCTTCAATCGCTCGCTTTAGCCGTACTTTAGCCACCACTTTTAATGCTGGGGTGCCGCTGTTAGAAGGGCTAGACTCAGCAGCAGGTGCTTCCGGAAACGCTGTTTACCGTGATGCCTTAAGAACGGTCAAAAGCGAGGTTGAAGCGGGCTTAATGCTGTATGTCGCGATGAATTCAACCGGGATATTCCCCAATATGTTAGTGCAAATGGTGATGATTGGTGAAGAGACGGGTGCGATTGATGACATGCTCAATAAAGTCGCCGAGGTTTATGAACGGGAAGTCGATGACGCAGTTGACGGCTTAACCTCGTTGCTGGAACCATTATTAATGGTGGTGATTGGCGTGTTAGTTGGTGGCTTAATTATCGCGATGTATTTGCCGATTTTCCAGCTCGGCAGTATTGTATAAGGCTTATTTTTAAGCGCTTAGTTTAAGTATTAGCGTTAAGCGCTTAGTTTAAGTCTTGGTTTTTATTTGTTAGTAAATATATTTAGTTATTTAGAGTGGTATTGTAGTTATGAACGAAATGGTCAATTTGTTAAGTCAGCATCCGAATTACTTTTATGGCTTAGTGTTAGTCTTGGGTTTGTTAGTCGGTAGTTTTTTAAACGTCGTCATTCATCGATTACCAATCATGATGGAACGCCAGTTTAAGCAAGAAGCGGGTGAATATTTTGAATTGTCACAGCTAACCACCGAGACAGAGAATGAAAGCAACTACAACCTGGTGGTGCCACGCTCAGCCTGCCCTAAATGTCAGCATAACATTAGTGCATTAGAAAACATTCCAGTCATTAGTTACTTGTGGCTAAAAGGAAAGTGCCGTCAGTGTAAAAACCCCATTTCGTGTCGTTACCCATTGGTTGAATTGTTAACGGGTATTTTATCGCTGATGGTAGCGCTTAAGTTTGGTTTAAGCTGGCAATGTTTAGCAGCACTGGTATTAACTTGGTCGTTAGTGGCACTCACTTTTATCGACATTGATAAAATGTTATTGCCCGACAGCATCGTAATGCCGCTGTTGTGGCTCGGTATCTTGTTAAACCTTAATGGCATGTTTACTGATTTGTCCAGCGCTGTGGTTGGTGCGGTTATCGGCTACCTAAGCTTGTGGTCCATTTACTGGGCATTTAAACTGTTAACCGGTAAAGAAGGCATGGGTTATGGCGATTTTAAGTTATTTGCTTTAATTGGAGCTTGGTTCGGCTGGCAATATTTACCGATGACCATTTTATTGTCCTCGGTGGCGGGCGCAATTATCGGCATTTCGATTTTGGCAATCAAAGGCCAAGATAAAAATATTCCGATCCCCTTTGGTCCTTATTTAGCGATCGCGGCTTGGGTCACGCTAATGTGGGGCGAGATGATCAATCAAGCTTACTTGAGCTATTTCTTCTAATGAGTCACTTAATTATTGGCCTTACTGGTGGCATCGCCAGTGGTAAAACAACCGTTGCCAATTTATTAGGCCAATATGGCATCGACATTATCGATGCCGACATTGTCGCACGCGATGTCGTTGCGCCAGGCTCAAGCGCTTTATCTCAAATAAGTCAGCACTTTGGGCCCGACATTTTAAGCCCCGATGGCAGCCTCAATCGCAGCGAGTTACGCCAATTGATTTTTAGTGATGCCGAGCATAAAACTTGGCTCAATAACTTGTTACATCCGTTAATTCGTCAACAAATTGCAACTGAACTTAGTTTAGCGACTTCGCCTTATTGCTTACTGGTGGCGCCACTGCTGATCGAAAACAACATGCAGTCGATGGTTGATTTAGTCTTAGTGGTCGACAGTAATGAGCAAGATCAATTAGCCCGTACCATGGCCCGAGACCACAGCAGCGAACAACAAGTTAAAGCGATAATGGCGGCGCAAGTAAGCCGGGACCAACGCTTAACCGAGGCTAATGACATTATTCGTAACAACGGCAGTATTGAACATTTAACCCAAGATGTGAAAAAAATCCATGATAAATATCAGCAACTTGTTTATGATAGGATCAAGAATAAAAAATAAGCTAAATAAACCAATTCATTAACAGCATAAAATAATAATAAATATGTCTGATACTATAATTTACGAACATCCACTGAGCGAAAAAATTCGCTGTTATTTGCGCATTGAGCATCTTGCCGAGCAAATAAATCAATTGAGCGCCTGTCAGCAAAGCGCTGGCTTTAAGCCTTTTTTTAATGCCTTATTTTCAATCGCTGAACTTGTAGAGCGCGGTGAATTAAAACAAGAACTGAACCGCGATCTCGACGGGCATAAGATCTCGCTGCAACAATGGCGCCATAATGATGGCATCGATGCCGAACAGCTAAATCAGTTATTAGGACAAATTGACGGTTTTTTACTGTTAAAATCAGCAGCTAATAAAGGTCAGCACCTATTAACAAATGATCCATTGCTCAATCAAATAAAAAACAAAATGCCACTGCCCGGCGGCGGCGCGTTATTTGATACTCCGCTGTTAAATTTTTGGCTGCATTTACCGCAGGCCACTCGCCAGCAAGATATCAAGCGCTGGCTCAAGCCATTTCAGAAAACGATCGAGGCGATTAAATTATTATTACATTTGCTGCGCCAATCATCGAGCTATCACCAACAAATCGCTAACGATGCATTTTTCTCGGACACTTGTGATAGAAATCAATTATTAAGGATAAAACTGGACGTGCAACAAGGTTGTTATCCAACGATTAGTGGTTATCGTAATCGTTATGCTATTCGCTTTATTCCTTGGAGCGAACAACCATTACATGATATAAAGTTTTTTCTTTCATGTTGCTAAATGATTCACTATGACCACAGTAAAATGCCCAACCTGCCAACAAGACGTAAAATGGATTAAAGCCAGTCAATATCGACCTTTTTGCAGCGATCGCTGCAAGCTGATTGATTTAGGTGACTGGGCCGATGGCAGCAATGCAATTGCCGGAACCACCAACCCTGACTTGATAAACTTTGATGAGTTTGATCTGCCGGACAACGACGATTTTTTTAACCCGAACTAATCCGAGTCAACCGTCGCCAAAATGGCGGCGACTATTGGTTTGTTAGCGGCGGGGAACTCGAAGTTTACTAAATCTGTTTTAGTAACCCATTGCACAATTTGTCCTTCTAAGCCGGTTGCTACGCCACTAAAACTCGTCACGTGCCATACATCCAAAATAACCATTTTATCGCCGTAATCATGTTCTAGCTTAACCATAGGCTTAGCACCGGTCACAACTAAACCGACCTCTTCTGATAATTCTCGAGTCAAAGCCTCAAGTGCCGACTCATTAGCCTCAACCTTACCCCCAGGAAATTCCCATTTTCCGCCTTGGTGTAAATGTGCTAAACGCTTAGCGATTAATATTTCACCCTGGTGGTTTTCAATGACCCCGGCTGCTACCCATATTTTTTTCATCCAACAAACCTATCTGCTACTAATGGCGTCTATTCTAACCTAATTAATGCGCTAAGCTGCGGTTTTATTGGGCTAAGCCGTTATAGTCACTGCTAAAAAAGTACACAATAGTGAGCCCAAAATGCTGGTTTTTTCGCAAATCAGTGTTCAAGATTAAATAAATCAGCACAATGGCTTTATCAATTTGTAATTACACGATAAAGTGAGTCCATTAAAAATTACCACATGAGTGCTATGGTCAGTCTATACCGTCGCAATAACTTGCTAAACAAACTACCGAAAATTTCGCTTGAAAAAGATGATATCGAACTTTTATTTAGTGCAAAAGAGTACCTTACTCAACTATTGGCGTTAATCGACAGTGCAACCCAACGCATCTATCTCACCGTACTTTATTTGGAAGACGACGAAGTAGGACAGCTAATAGTCAAGCACTTGATTAGCGCTAAGCAACGCCATCCGGCGTTAGATATAAAAGTATTTGTCGATTTCCACCGGGCCAGACGTGGATTAATTGGTCATGCTGGTTCTGAAGGCAATGCCGGGTTTTATAAAAAAGTAGATCTGGAATATCCCGATTTCATCAAATTCTACGGTGTCGCAATTAAGCACCGTGAAGTTTTTGGTGTGCTGCATTTAAAGGGCATGATTTTTGATGACAAGATGTTGTATACCGGTGCGAGCATCAACAATATCTACCTCCACTATCAAGATAAGTACCGTTACGATCGATATAGCGTAATCAACTCGTTAGCGCTAACCAACAGTTTCAGCGACTTTTTAAACGACAGATTAATTACCAGCCCTTGTGTTTATCTATTTAATCGTCAACCGCTTGAGATACAAAAAAAGTTCAAACAACAAGTCGCATTACAGCGTCGCCAATTGTCGCGTTGCGCTTACGAACTGCCATCTAGTCAAGACGCTGATTTAACGATAACCCCACTAATCGGTTTGGGCAAACGCGCCAACAACCTTAACACCGTGATTGAGCAACAATTACAAGCGACCGAGCGTAAGTTAGTGCTTTATACGCCGTATTTTAATTTACCACGGGCTTTAACGCGCCCACTGATTAAATTGCTCAAGCAAGGGAAAAACGTTGAGATTGTAATTGGTGATAAACGCGCCAGTGATTTTTTCATACCCGAAGATCAACCTTTTAGAAAAATTGGCTTAATTCCCTATTTATATGAAGGCAGCTTGCGGAAGTTTGTTAAAAAGCATCAAAAGTTTATTGATAATGGCTTGTTGACGATTCGCTTATGGCAACATGAACAAAACTCATTTCATTTGAAAGGGGTGCGGGTCGATGACCAGATTCATATTCTGACCGGTAACAATTTAAACCCACGTGCTTGGCGCTTAGATATTGAAAATGGCTTAGTGATTAACGACAAACTGGCGCAGCTTGCGTCGATGTTTAATCAAGAGCATCAACAGATTATTAAGCACACCAGAATTGTTAGCCATTGGCAGCAAATTGACGAAGAAAAAGACTATCCAAAAGCCGTCCAATTATGGCTAAAACGATTACACAGAACTAAGTTAGATAAGTTATTTCAACAATATATGTAAAGTGATAGAGCTTAAGTTTTTCACCTAAGCTCTAGCCAGATTATGCGGCTGACGAGCCAATGGCAATAGTGCGGGGCTTCATTGCTTCAGGCACTTGTCGTTTCAAGTCAATGTGCAGTAAGCCATTACTCATATCCGCACTTTGCACCGTAACGTAGTCGGCTAGCTGGTACTTGCGCTCAAAACCTCGCTCAGCGATTCCTTGATACAGATAATTGACTTCGGTTTTATCACTAGCCTGCTTGGTGCCTTTGACTAATAAGGTATTTTGATGGCTGATTATTTCAATCTCTGATTGTTCAAAACCTGCGACGGCCAAAGTAATCCGGTATTGATCCTCGGACAATTGCACAATATTGTAAGGGGGATAACCTTGGTTGGCATTGCTGCTGCCTTGATTAGCATTTTCAATCAAGTGAGCTAAGCGGTCAAAACCTATCGCGCTGCGATAAAGGGGTGAAATGTCGATGGTACGCATGATATTCTCCTAAGAAGCAATATTACCTCAATGTAACTCGCCAGCCAGTAGAGACTTGGTCCAGTTACAGAGGTTTAAAAGTCGGCCAGCACGATTGCTGCACCTTAAGTTGAGCACCCTAATAATACCAATCCAGCAAAGTACCTGATCATTTTTAATGGCCTAAATAGATGATGACTGCGTTATTTCTTTTCTATGGAGAATAACTACATACGTAAAGAAATGCCTTGTCCTAATCAATTTATACTCATAAAAAAGTAGACCACTTACTTACCTAGATTGGTATAAGGCGTCCTCAATATAGAGATAAGGTCAGATTATTTGTTTTCAAGGCAATAATGAATTATTTTCCAAGCCATCTAAGATTGAACACTGCGGATTTTCATCGCCATGGCAATGCTCTGCCAGCAACTCAAGCTGATTGAGCATCTTAGTCATAGCGGTTATCCGTTGCTGCACTTGGTTAATTTTTTTTACTGTGAGCTCTTTTACTGCACTGCTGGCGCGATTTTTATCCCGAAACAAATTTATCAACTCTTTAGTTTCAAGCACGGAAAAACCAGCTTGACGCGCCGCTTTGGCAAATTTCAACTCGCGAATATTATTTTCATCATAACGCCGGTAACCATTATCACCTCGTTGCGGTGGTGAGATCAGCCCTGAATCTTCATAATAACGAATGGTTTTAGTGGGTAACTCTGTTTGTTGTGATGCCTGACCTATGCTTAACATCATTATTGCCCCTCTTGTTTCAAGGTTAAGCGCCAGCGTTTAAGTAACAACGCATTAGCCAACACGGTCACGCTGCTTAATGCCATGGCTAAACCAGCGAGCTGTGGACTTAAGGCCCCCATCGCCGCTAATGGAATGGCCAATGAGTTAAAGATAAAGGCCAAAAATAAGTTTTGTTTTATTTTAGACCAGGTCGCTCTGGCAATATCGATTGCGGCGGCCACCAACATTGGGTCATCGCGAATCAAGGTGATGTCAGCGCTAGCAATCGCAACCTGAGTGCCTGAGCCCATCGCAATGCCTAAATCAGCCTGTGCCAACGCAGGGGCATCATTAATGCCATCACCGACCATCGCGACCCGCTGCCCTTGTTGTTGCCATTGTACTAGCTGTTCTAATTTATGCTGCGGTTTAAGCTCGGCTTTAACCGTCTTTATTGCTAATTGCTGCGCAATATTAATCGCCGCCGCTTGATGGTCACCACTGAGCATCGCGGTCGCCACCCCATTTTGCTGTAATAACTTAATGGCTTGCGCGCTTTGCGGGCGGATAGCATCTTCTAAGTAAACAATCGCCTTTAACTGGCCGTTTATCGCAAAGAAAATTTGGCTATATATTGATTGTTGCTTGTCGTCTGGTACACCGCTAACCGCTTGTTCAACCATTAATTCAAGATTGCCAGCCACCAGTTGCTGCCCTTGATAACTGGCACGAACTCCCTTGCCTGCATCAACTTTAAAGTTCTCAATCGCCAACGATTTAACGTTTTTGTCCGGCTCATAACTCACAATAGCTCGCGCTAATGGATGCTCACTTAATTCCATCAATGAACTAAATACTGCAGAGTCATAGTCAGCGTTAAGATCAATATTTTTGATGCTCGGGCGGCCCATAGTCAAGGTGCCAGTTTTATCAAAGGCGACTAAGTCGAGTTTGCTAGCGATTTCAAGCGCCTTAGGGTCGCGAATAATAATGCCGTGTTTCGCTGCCACGCCACTGCCAACCACGACGGTCGCTGGCGTAGCCAAGCCCAGCGCACAGGGACAAGCCACCACTAACACCGAAATGCTATTGATTAACGCGACCTCAAATCCCGCGCCCAACCCTAACCACACGAATCCTGTTAACAAGGCAATAATCATTACCACAGGCACAAAGAAACTAGCAACCCGGTCAACTAAACGTTCGATCGGGGCTTTGGTCATTTGGGCGCTTTCAACCAATTTTATAATTTGACTGATACTCGAGTTTTCGCCAACAGCGCTAACCTCAACGTTTAAAACCCCATGGCCGTTAATAGCGCCAGCCACCACCGAATCTGCCACCGATTTAAGCACAGGCAAGCTCTCGCCCGTGACCAATGATTCGTCGACCTCAGTTTCACCACTCAGGATCACGCCATCGGCCGGAATTTTCTCGCCGGCTAAGATCCGAATCGTATCACCGAGTAAGACTTGCTCAAGCGGCAACATTTGTTCCTGCTGATTACGAATAACTCGTGCCTCAACGGGTCTTAAGGCCATTAACTCGCGGATCACCTGTCCGGTATTAAACTTGGCTTGACGCTCAAGCCATTTGCCAATCGAAATAAAGGTAATAACCACCGCACTGGCTTCAAAATACAAGGCACCTTGAGCCAAACCGCCCAGAGTCATCATTAAATAAATACTGTAAAAATATGCGGCACTGGTACCCAACACCACTAAAGTATCCATATTAGAACTGCGATTTTTTAGCGCGAGCCATGCACCGCGATAAAACTTAATGCCGACCACAAATTGCACCACACTGGCTAATGCCAGCTCAAGCCATGGATTAAGATCAAAGCTAATGCCAACCAGCATCAAGATCATGGGACTAACTAACGGCAAGGTAAACATGCAGGCAATCAGCAACAACATCAGCTCGCGGCGGTTTTGCTGTTGATGTTTAAGTTCGAGTGACTGGGCTGGATCTTGCCCAGCATTAGCTTGAGGGGTTAACTGGTAACCCAACGAATCAACCGCTTGCGCAAACTGCGCTGGCTTTACCGCGCCTTGAATATATTCAACCATCAAAGATTGGGTAGCGGCATTAGCAGTCACCTTAGTGACGCCGTCAATTTTCTCTAGCAACTTAACCGTTTTATTGGCACAGCCTGCGCAACTCCACCCAGTGACCTGATAAGACGATTCAACCGCCGCCAATTGGTAACCGTTATCGACCACAACCTGCTTAACCTCAGTGATCAGCTGTGATTGATCGAGTTCGAGCGATACCTGTTCGAGCGCGTAACTCACCTGCGCCGTCACCCCATTAATGGTATTTAACAGTCTTTCGACCTTGCCAGCACAGCCATTACAGCGCAAGCCAGAGATATGGAGTTGAATGGTCATGGGCAATCCTTAAATAAGATAATAAGCCATCTTAACCTTTCCCCTTACTGTAAGGTAAAGTGTTTTTTAGATCTGAACGCTAAATGCATGGAGATGATGTCGTAAGGTATTGCTATTAAAAACAGCGAAACCATAGGCACTTCGGTAAGCTGCCTGAACAATTCGGCCTTAATCTAAGTATTCAGTGTAAGGCTTTAATGTGGCTGTAAATAGCTCCACAGATATTGGTCTGTGTGGATATCTCGGTGATAATGCGATTGCGATTAAAATGAACATTATCAATACAATTTGCTATAAATTGTGGACATAAAAAAGCACAGCGGGCGCTGTGCTTTCGATTTAAATTACCGCTAGTAATTAGCTAATGGTAACTCGGGCAAATTTACGCTTGCCAACTTGAACTACGCCACTGAAACCATGCTCGATAACTTGCTTGTTATCACTGCATTTTTCACCGTCAATTTTAACCGCGCCTTGCTTGATCATGCGCATGCCTTCAGAGGTACTGCTAACCAGACCAATATTTTTTAACAAATTGGCAATTGCAATGCCCTCTGGACATTCTAACGTATGCTCAGGCATGTCATCGGGGATAACACCTTTTTGAAAGCGTGAAATAAAATCATCATGAGCTTTTTGAGCATCGGCTTCGCTATGAAAACGCGCGATGATTTCTTTCGCCAAGGTAATTTTAATATCACGCGGGTTTGCACCTGCCGCAATATCGGCTTTAAAGCCTTCAATTTCAGCCAAAGGCCTAAAGCTTAACAGCTCAAAATAACGCCACATTAAGACGTCAGAAATCGACATGATTTTACCAAACATTTCACTTGGCACATCATTAATACCAATGTAATTATTGGCCGACTTTGACATCTTTTTAACGCCATCTAATCCCTCAAGCAGCGGCATCATAATAACGCACTGCGGGCTTTGACCATTGGCTTTTTGTAATTCGCGTCCCATCAACAAATTAAACTTTTGATCGGTACCGCCAAGTTCAACATCAGTTTCCATTGCAACCGAATCATACCCTTGCAATAACGGATATAAAAATTCGTGGATCGCAATCGGTTGATTATTGTTATAACGTTTTTTAAAGTCATCACGTTCTAACATTCTGGCGACGGTTTGATTGGCTGCCAACTTAATCATGCCCGCGGCACCCAACTTTTCTAACCATGTAGAGTTAAAAGCAATTTTGGTTTTTTCCGGATCTAAAATCTTAAAAACCTGCTCCGTATACGACTCGGCGTTCTTGAGCACTTGTTCTTTGGTTAATGGCGGTCTGGTGGCATTTTTGCCGGTAGGGTCGCCAACCATCGCGGTAAAGTCACCAATTAAAAATGTTACTTCATGGCCAAGCTGCTGAAACTGACGCATCTTATTTAAAATGACCGTATGGCCCAAGTGAATATCTGGGGCGGTCGGGTCAGCACCCAGTTTGATTCGTAATGGTCGGCCAAGTTTGAGCTTCTCGATTAGTTCTTTTTCAACAAGAATTTCGTCGGCACCACGTTGTATTTCTGCTAAGGCATCGGCTATTTGCGACATCTACTGCTCTCCTGACATTAGTCTGATTACTAAAACTAGATCTATTGATCCCACTGAAATGATCACTGGTATGACAATAAATGACAAAAAAGAGACTTTTTCGCTGCAGAATATCCGCTTCTAGGTTTAAGGATATAAATAAAGCTGGTAATCTTACTAGATCCATAGTTGAAATTAAACTTTCAACCATGCTTTTCATTGCTTACCAGCGTATAAAACAAGGTTTTTCTTAGCGTCATGACAAAAATTTTCCATAAGTTACCCCGTCGCCATCAGCAATTGCTGCTAGCCATTTCCCTAGTTATGACTATTTTATTTTTGTTACCTAGTAACGAAACGGCCCCATCATCGGATACCAGCTTAAAAGTGGCTACCCGTTATGCTGCCGATATTGTGTTTGATGATAGTTCAGGCAGTGCAAACTCGGCGCCAGTACTTCACATACAGCAACAGCAAACAGCAACAACTGCGAAGGTTGCACCGCCACGGTCACAATCTGCAGTCACCAAGCCTGTCGTCATAAAACCAGTCGTAACAAAACCAGAGCCGACGTTAAGCTGGCAACAGGTCACGGTAAAGTCAGGCGATAATCTCGGCTTGATTTTTAATCGTGCCGGTTTTAGTGCCAATACCTTGTATAAAATTACCAGTTTGGGCAACGACACCATGGCCTTAACTAAAATAATGCCCGGCCAAACCCTAAATTTTGGCACCAATGGTCAGCAAGAATTAATAAAACTGACCTACCAACAAGATGTCGTCACTAGCCTTGAGATATCGCAACAAGCAGGTAAGTTTCAAGCCAAGAAAATTGTTCGCGAACTCGAAACACGTGAGCACATTGTGAGCGCCACCATTGAAAACAACTTTTGGAACGCCGCGTCTGAAAATGGCTTAAGCCCGTCATTAATTATGAATTTGGCCCAACTTTTTGGCTGGGATATCGATTTTGGGCTCGATATTCGCGCTGGAGATCAATTTAGCCTGATCTATGAAACAAAATATCTCGATGGTATAGAGGTTAAGAACGGTAATATTATTGCTGCAGAATTTGTCAATCGTGGTCAAAGCTATCAAGCTATTAGAGCAAACAATGACCAATATTACTCAGCGACTGGGCGCAGCATGCGCAAAGCTTTTTTACGCTCACCGGTTAATTTTAAATATATCAGCTCTAATTTTAATCCGCGCCGGCTTCACCCGGTCACTAAAGCAATTAAACCGCACCGTGGCATCGATTACGCCGCTAAGACAGGCACCCCAGTGGTCGCTTCAGGCAGCGGCACTGTGATCGCTTCGAGTTATAATAAGTACAATGGTAATTATGTGGTGATAAAACACGGCGAGCGTTATGTCACTAAGTATCTTCATTTATCAAAAAGATATGTCAAAAAAGGTGCCCGAGTTAAGCAAGGTGATCGCATTGGCAATGTCGGTGCAACCGGACGTGTTACCGGCGCCCATCTGCATTATGAATTCTTAGTTAATGGCGTGCATCGCAATCCTAGAACGGTTAAATTACCAAAATCACAAGCAATAGCCAAAAAAGATCGCCGTAAGTTTTTAACCTTAGCCGAACGTAGAATGGAACAACTAAACGCCAATAAGCGCGTAATGTTGGCAAGCTTTTAGGCTCAGGGAGCGCTAGCATGAAAAAATATTATATCGGATTAATGTCAGGTACCAGCATGGACGGCGTCGACGCCGTGTTGGTCGAGTTTAGTCATGGCAAGCCACAGCTAGTAGCCAGCCATGATCAACCTATTCCTAGTACCCTGCTCACTAAATTACATACCTTAGCCAATCCAATGACTGGTGATATAAATTTACTCGGCCAGTGCGACCGCGCCTGTGGTGAGCTGTTTGCGTTAGCGAGTTTAAATTTACTCAAACTCGCTAACATTGCCCCTGAAGAAGTTATCGCGATTGGTTCACACGGCCAAACTGTCCGTCATATGCCCAATGGCGAGCACCCGTTTACAATTCAAATTGGTGATGCCAATGTCATCGCAGCACTCACTAATATCGACACTATTGCAGATTTTCGACGTAAAGATATGGCGCTAGGCGGCCAAGGTGCACCTTTAGTACCGGCATTCCATCAGCAGCTGTTTAGTGCACAATCAACAAATCGGGTGATCTTAAACATTGGCGGCATCGCTAATATTACCTGGCTGCCCGCACATAGTAATGAGATTAAAGGCTTTGATACTGGCCCGGGCAATACTTTGCTCGATTATTGGTTTAATAAGCACAATCAACAAACCTATGATGATGGCGGCCAATGGGCAAGCCAAGGTAACTATTGCCCAGCGCTATTAGCTAAGATGTTACAACATCCTTATTTTAACCAACAGCCGCCAAAAAGTACCGGCCGCGAGCTATTTAACCCGCAATGGCTAAGCAATCATCTTGAACAATTTTCAGCGTTAAGCCCACCAGATATTCAAGCAACCTTAGCGCAGCTAACAGCGGAGTCGATTGCTCGTGATATTGAGCAACTGTCCCCCACGGCCCAAGTTTATTTATGCGGTGGCGGGATCTTTAATCTAGACTTGGTTGCTCGGTTAAAAGCTCGTTTACCCAAGGCCACCATCGCGTCGAGCGCGCAGCTTGGTTTGGCGCCGCAGTGGGTTGAGGGCATAGCCTTTGCGTGGTTAGCTTATTGCCATATTGAACGCCAACCCGCAAACTTGCCTCAGGTAACAGGCGCGAGCAGATCGGCGGTATTAGGTGTTTTTTTTCCAGCGGCATAAACCAGATCGACAAACTTTGATTAGAGAGTCACCTCAAGTGACTTCACCTGATATTGTTGACGTAATAACAACGACAAGAAGTCATCTTCAGACAACGGCCGACTAAAAATAAAGCCCTGAATGGTTTCACAAGACAGTTGCTGTAAAATAGCCAGTTGCTCTGGTGTTTCAACCCCTTCAGCCACCACGGTTAAGCCCATATTATGGGCAATCGAGATAATTGATGCCACCATGTGCCGCTCGCCTTTTTCCAGCGTTAAGTCATCAATAAAGGCTTTATCAATCTTAAGCGTATGAATTGGAAAACGTTTCAAATAACTTAATGACGAATACCCTGTGCCAAAATCATCAAGTGCCAAGGTAATACCAATATCCGTTAGCTGTTGCATGGTGGCTATGGCCATTTCCGGATTTTCGATCACCGTGCCTTCAGTAATCTCAAGCTCAAGATTAGCAACTGGTAGCTGGGTATATTCTAAAACATGGGTAATGCGTTTAAGTAAATCAGCCTGACTGAATTGTCTAGCGGCCAAATTGACCGCAACACGGCCGTTAAACAGCCCTTTACAGCGCCAATACTGCGCGGTAAGACAGGCCTTACGTAATACTATTTCACCAATTTCGATCACCAAGCCAGTATCTTCGGCCACCGGAATAAATTCATTGGGACTGATCATGCCAAGCTTAGGATGGTTGAGCCGAACCAAAGCCTCCATACCCGACAACTGCGAAGTGGCGGCGTCATATTTAGGCTGATAATAGACTTCAAACCAATCATTTTTTAACGCCTGACGAATTAAGCTTTCAACCTCAAGACGACGGATCGCCGATTCATTCATCGAACTACTAAAAAACTGGTAGCTAAATCCGCTATCTGATTTTGCGTAATACATTGCCGTATCAGCACATTGCAATATGTTTTCAGTACTTTCACCATCATTAGGAAATATCGATACGCCAACACTGCAACTCATTACCAGCTCGGCGCCATTAAAACTAAACGGCTGCTGTAACGAAGTCTCTATTTCATAAAGCACTTGAGTGATCATGCTGATTTGGTCAGTATCTTCGAGTAAAATAGCAAACTCATCACCACCTAAACGGCATAATAAATGCTGGCATTCAATTTTTTTATCAAGTCGCTTAGCGATCAAGCAAAGTAAATTATCCCCTTGATCGTGGCCCATTGAATCATTAATTTTTTTGAAATTATCAACATCTAAAGTTAACAGGGCATGGCGCTGATTTCGTCGAATCAGATTACGGTGTGCGTATTGAAAATACGAGCGATTGGGCAATTTGGTTAATGGATCGATATTAGATAAGTTGCGCAATTCAATTTCAATCGCTTTACGACTGGTAATGTCGGAACAGGCCGCTACGTAGTGACTTATACTAGAATCTTCATTGGTGATAACATTTATATTAAGATATACATCATAAGCTTGACCGGTCGAGTGTTGCGCAATTATTTCACCACTCCAGCCCTGGCTTTTTTCAAGTTTGGCCCGAATTAAGGCGGAGGTTTTCGGGTGGTAACTATCAAATATTTTACTGTTACCTAACACTTGCTCTCGTTGGTAACCCGTAACGCTTTCGAATGCCTTATTAACTTCCACCACATTAAAATCGAGATCGAAAATATAAATCGCATCTGAAATATTATCAATCGCCTCAGCTTGTAACTTAAGTTTAAACTCGGTCTGTTTAAGCTCAGTAATATCTCGAATAGTACCGGCCATCCGGTGTGGACTGCCATCATCGTGGTATTCGACAATCTTGGCGCGATCTAAAACCCAAATCCATTGGCCGGGCAAATCAGTGCGCTCAATACGATAACTGACCTTAAATTGAGTCACTTGACCTGCGAGGTGCTGCTGCAATAATTTTTGAACCCGCTGACGATCATTAGGATGGATAGTCGTTAAACTTTGATCGGTAAAACCTTGATAATCGAATAATTCACTTTGGCTGCTGACATTAATCGTGTTGTTAGTTATATTCCAATCCCATGCCTGATCGCCGCTGCCACTAAGTGCCAATTCGAGCCGCTCAACCTGCTTATTAGTCACATTAATAAACGTTCGCTGCTGCTTAAATAGTACCAATAATCGCCGAGCTAACAGCACGAAAATGACGAGTAACATCGAGCAGCTTAAAATAATTAAGCCGGTTAATATTTCAGATTGGGAGTCAGGATCAGTAACGACTGAATTGTCGTCAGTGATAGCAGCATTAGCCACAATAGGCTTATTCTCTGTCGCTTGAGTAACCAACAACAAATCATTAAATAACAGCGATGGCGTTCCGGTAATAAGCGTGTCTATTAACGGCAAACTACTGAGGGAGACTGCGACAACGTTGGTTACGATAGATAGATTAACAAGTAAAGACAGCATCATGAAATTTAAAAATTTCAACAGTCCAAGCATAAAAATTCCCGCAGATTAGCATTGATTAATACAAAGAGTTGGTCAGATTTATTAAAATTATTAGACTCGCTCATCAACCCCATTAAATTAACACAAACACATACGGTTACCACTATTTTTTAACCAAAAAAAAGCCAAATACAGCACTAGATATAAAAAGTGAGATATTTGGCTCTTAGTATAATCTTAACAATTTAGAACTAACGTGCACCGGCAGCAATAATGTCGAGCTCAACCCGACGATTTAGTTGGCGTCCGGCAGCGGTATTATTGCCTGCAACTGGCAATTCAGAGCCGTAACCCCGGCTCATTAAACGTTGCGCCGCAATACCACGGCTTTGCAGGTAATTGGCAACAGAAACAGCGCGATTGGCCGATAAAGTCTGGTTAAAACTAACTGAACCAGTGCTGTCAGCATGACCGCCAACCATTAATTGGGTATCTTTAAATTTATCTAAAACACGGCCAACCGCATTTAGCGTTTGATAAAAATTAGCATTAATGTCAAACCTTGCAGTATCAAAGGTGACATTGCCAGGCATGATCAAGCGCAATTGATCGCCGTTACGCTCAACCTGCACTCCAGTTCCTTGCATTTCTTTGCGCAGCTCTGCTTCTTGCGCGTCCATGTAAGCACCAATTCCGGCACCGATAACACCACAGCCTAAGCCTGCAGCACGAGCGCGTTTACTGTTTTTCGTTGAGCCGATTAAGGCACAAACTGCTGCCGCTCCAAAGCCATAAACAGCTGCTTTGCTGGTTTTTTGTTCACCGGTGTAAGGATCATAGGTCTGACAAGCTGTTAAAGTTAATGTCGAAATAGCCAAAGCTGTCGCGGTGATTTTTTTAAATGATAATTGAGTGAACATAACACTCTCCTTGGATAAAGTAATGTGCAATTTAACGGCATTTACATGATTATAAGCTGCAGTATCTGAACAAGTGATTAATTTACTGACGTTTATTTAAATATGATAACACGCTATGGTGATTGGCTCGGTAATTAGCTTGATATAACAAACTTCATCGTACTAACCTTGGCATTAGCGTAATTTAGACAAAAATTTGATTAGAGTCATAGCCATAAGCGCGTGACTGATTTATGATTTTCTCATTCCATTTGATTAGGAGCAACTAATGAGTCGCAACCCGGTTTCTTACTTATTTCAACCCAAGTCGATCGCAGTGATTGGCGCCTCAAATAAATCGAACCGGGCCGGTAATAAAATTATCCGCAATTTATTGGAAGGCGACTTCAGCGGTCCAATCATGCCTGTTACCCCGAAATTTCCTGCTGTGTGCGGAATTTTAGCTTATAAAACTATTGCCCAATTACCCATCGTGCCTGACTTGGCTATTATAGCGGTTAGCGCCGAGCGACTGAGTGCGGTTTTAATTGAGCTTGGGCAAGCCGGCTGCAAATACGCCACCATTATGGCAGCAGGCATTAGCGAGCTGCCAGTGGTCGAACAACAAGATGGCACCGAACAAATTCGTGCCATTGCCAAAAAATATGGCATAAGACTACTTGGCGGCAGCAGCTTAGGCATGCAATTGCCACATATTGGACTAAATGCCAGCTTATCTCATATTCAGGCTTTACCGGGTAAAGTCGCCTTTATTTCGCAATCATCATCGGTCGCCACCACCATGCTCGACTGGGCTAATCATAACAATATTGGCTTTTCTCACTTTATTTCTATCGGTGAAGCTATCGATATCGACTTTAGCGAGTTATTAGATTATTTGGGGCGCGACACTAAAACTCAAGCCATTTTACTTTATATTGATAGCATTAAAGACCATCGCCATTTCATGTCAGCCGCCCGCAGCGCTGCCCGCTCAAAGCCAATTTTAGTTATTAAGTCCGGCAAAACGGCTCAAGGTGCGATCTCGGTATCACATCATAGCGGCGGCCAGTCAGCTGGCAACGATCTGGTCTATGACGCGGCTTTTCGTCGCGCGGGCATGTTACGTGTTAATAATTTACATGAGCTATTTGCCGCATTTGAAACTCTGGCTCATGCCAAACCGCTCAAAGGCGAACGATTAGCCATAATAACGAATGGCGGCGCTCCTGGTATTATGGCCGTTGACGCCTTAATTAGTCGCGGCGGTAAATTAGCCGAGATCGAACCCGAAATTATTGCGCAACTAGACAAACTATTACCCCGTTATTGGTCTCGTACCAACCCGGCTGACATTGCCGGCGATTCAACCCCTGAGCGTTTTGCTCAAGCGGTCGAACTGTTACTTCACTCGAAAAACATTGATAGCTTATTGATTATCCATTCACCAAGTGCGGTCGACACGGGGGAAGAATATGCCAAGAAAATACTGGCGGCAATAACGAAACTGCCAAAATCTAATAAAATTAACATCTTAACCAACTGGACCGGTGAGCAGTCAGCCTACGCTGCACGTCGCCTGTTGCGCCAACATGGACTGCCCACTTACCGAACTCCAGAAGGAGCTGTCGGCGCCTTTATGCACATGGTTGAATACCGTCGCAATCAAAAATTGCTGCAGCAAACGCCAAAATCAATATCTCGCCATGTTCAATCTGATGCTAACCTCGTTAGGCAACTGGCCCAGCAGCATTTAGCCAGTGGTATTACTAAACTTGATATTGGCCAAGCGCAGCCAATTTTAGCCGCTTATGGCTTATCTTGTATTGCTACTCGCCACGCTCAAGATCCTCAACAAGCTAGGTTAATTGCCACTGAAATTGGTTTTCCAATCGCCTTAAAAATTGCTGCACCGCAGCTCGCATATAAATCAGATGTTGGTGGAGTGGTGCTCAATTTAAATAATGGTGATGATGTTGAAAATGCCGCGACTGCCATGATCGAACGAGTGAAATCGTTTGAACCCGCGGTTAACATTACCGGACTAAGTTTACAAAAAATGGCGCAAACCGCTGGCGCGCAAGAACTACGATTTGCGATGCATAACGATCCGGTATTTGGTCCCATTTTATACATCGGTGAAGGCGGCTCTGAATGGGATTTAACCCAAGACGCTGCCGTTGCCTTACCGCCGTTAAACTCTGCACTTGCACGATATATGGTCATTAATGCACTCAAAAATGGCAAAATTAAAGATCGTAAAGCCTTGCATGCGCTAGACATTAATGCCTTATCGACCACTATAGCCCAGCTATCCTATTTGATTGTTGATTGCCCAGAAATAGCTGCCTTAGACATTAATCCGATGTTAGTCGCTGGCGAACATATTACCTTGCTTGATGTCTCAATAACATTAAGCCATAGCGACTGCGACGGTGCCTCACGGTTAGCTATCCGCCCTTATCCCAAGGAGCATGAAGAGAATTTTAGCCTGCGTGATGGCCGTGAAGTATTATTAAGGCCGATTATTGCAGAAGATGAACAAACCCATTTCGAATTTAATAACAGCCTCAGTAAAGAAGATCGCTACAAACGATTTTTTGGGGAAGTCGGCCAATTGAGTCATGAGGCGATGGCTAAAATGACTCAAATAGACTTTGATCGCGAGATGGCCTTTATCGCCTCATACCAAGATCCTGCTGGCCAATTTCATACTTTAGGTGTCGTGCGAGCCATTACCGACCCTGAAAACCATGAAACAGAATTTGCCGTTGTTATTCGCAGTGAATTGCAAGGCCAAGGCTTAGGTAAGAAATTAATGCTAAAAATGATCGATTACTGCCGCCAACGTGGCACTCAAATTATGGTAGGTATTACGTTACCGCAAAATGCTGGCATGGTCAGTTTAGCGCGCAAGCTCGGATTTAAAGTAAAATTCGATATTGAAGAAGGCTGGGTTGAAATGAAGTTACCGCTACAAAAAATAAACAAAACAAATCCTTAGCAAGCACGACAAAAGTAGTGCAAAAAACATCCGATTTTTTGCACTATTTAAGCTTTAAATGCAAATTAATATCATTTATACTGCTCGCTATATTTTAAATCGGAATAATTCTTATGTTTGTTTGTGTCTGTAATGCCGTTACTGAAAATGACATCCGTCAGGCTGTCAATGATGGCAGCGAGACGATCAAACAATTAAAAGAAAAGTTTGGTGTGGGCAGTCAATGTGGCGGCTGTATTAGCTTAACTAAACAGGTACTGAATCAGCAATTAGCGGCAACAGCTAATTACTACGAAGTTGCGTAATCACTCTCTTTATAAACGAGCCAAGGCTTTAATATGCGCAACGGCGCTGCGACCGAGAACATCTGGCACATAACCCCCTTCAAGCACCGATACAATCCCCTGACAGCCTAGCTGTTCAGCAACGGCAACAAGTTGCTCGGTTACCCAACTATAATCAGTATCAACTAAATTAATTCCGCCCATGTCATCGTCACGATGGGCATCAAAACCAGCAGAAATAAACAACAGTTGCGGCTTAAATTCTAGTAGCGCAGGCAGCCATTGGTTAGTCACCACTTGCCTAAATTCATCACTGCCGGCACCTGCGGCCAGCGGTATTTTAATGTGATATTTATTAGGACGCTCGGTATTGCCGTGCGGAAAAAATGGGTGCTGAAAAATAGAACAAAACATTACCCGATGATCATCTTTAAAAATATCTTCCGTGCCGTCGCCATGATGTACATCAAAGTCAATCACAGCCACACGCTCAAGTCCTAATTTATCAAGTGCATAACTTGCAGCAACCGCAACATTATTATAAAAACAAAATCCGCCGGCCTGTGCCCGGTGTGCATGATGTCCCGGCGGTCTAATATTGCAAAATACTGCCCGATGATTACTACCGCAGACTAAACTAACGGCTTGCACCGCAGCTCCTGCAGCGCGCTCAGCCGCTTTGAGTGTATTAGGGCACATTTGGGTGTCGGGATCGACCGCGACCAAACCTTCACTAGGTAACATCGCATCGAGCTGCGCTAGGTAAGCCGCGTCATGAACTCGTAATAAATCTTCGCGTTGAATAAGGTTGGCATCATAATGATCTAAACTATATTCTAAACCACTGGCAATCAGTCGGTCTGAAATAGCATCGATTCGGCTCGGATCTTCCGGATGATCATCACTCATCTTATGGCGACGACATTGTTGATGTGAAATAATAGCTGTGCTCATGGCTTAAACTCAACGCAAATAATATATCATGACCCATGCTATCAAATAGGTTAGACGAGAAAAGTGGACTTAAGTCGCAGCTAGCTTAAAGGATAAGAAACAAAAATGGCGACCATTGGTCACCATTAGTAATTAGGTTAAATTATTCGTGTTATGCGCAGATTTTCATCTCGCAGCACACTCGATATTTCCCTTCGTCTGATGGCGCACAACGTAGCACTTTAGCGTTGGCCATCAAGGGTGGAATTGAGCTATTACCAGGATTAACTTCTAACAAAATTTCAGTGTCCTGATTAAGTTCGGTCGTGGTATTGAACGACACTCCTTCGGCACTTAAATTTTCTAATTGGCCATGAAATAAATCAGTAGCACCATTTACTTTATATCGAACCACACACTCAACATCCATTCTGGCGAAAAAGCGGTTATCATCATTTGAAACATACATAGTATTCCCCTTACATTTAGTATTATCTAAAGCCTAGCAAAGGATTTAAAATAACGAACAACAACTGCACCAGTTTCACTACTAATGACTGAGTAATATGAGAAAAATAAGGATTTAAACTTGTTAAAAATATCTAATTCAATTGCAATTCCGCTAGCTGAACTCGAAATTCAATTTATTAGGGCCCAAGGTGCCGGAGGTCAGCATGTCAATAAAACCTCCACGGCGGTGCATTTATTTTTTAATATTCGGACATCACAAGCTTTGCCGCAACGCTTAAAAGAAAAATTGCTGGCACTAAGTGACCACCGAATCAGTAAATCGGGCAAGGTCATCATTAAGTCTCAGTCGACTCGCAGTCAAGACAGCAATCGAGAAATAGCGATTAAGCAGTTTGTTGAACTGATTCAACAGGTCAATAAAGTAGAAAAACGTCGAATTGCGACCAAACCGACTTTCGGCTCTAAAATGCGTCGGTTAGATAAAAAAACCAAAGACAGCAGTCGCAAGAGTTTACGCAAGCGGGTTGATTATTGAGCCGAACTTTCGTGTCATTTCATGGTGACCTTGCCACCAATCATTTTATAGGCCGGAGTACCGCGCACCAGTGCCTCTCTGGCAAAGATTACCTGACAATTAGGGCATTGGCATGCATCGGTTGTGAAGTCGCTAACAATGCGCTCTTTGAAGCATTTTATTAACGTACCTTTGCCACCCTTTCGATACTTAAATAACTTGGTACGACAACCAGCACAAAATATCTCAACGGTCTTGCTGGGGCCTTTTTTATTGGGTTTAGCCATAATTGGTATTAATCCTGAACATCATCGCTCTTTGCCATTGCCGACACGGATGTCGGTACTTAGGTTTGGTCTGGAACCTTAAACCTGTGCCGACATGGATGGCGGTACTTAGGTTTGGTCTGGAACCTTAAACCTGTGCCGACACGGATGTCGGTACTTAGGTTTGGTCTGGAACCTTAAAACCTGTGCCGACACGGATGTCGGTACTTAGGTTTGGTCTGGAACTAATTTCCGGCCATGGCACCGCGATATTGCATGCATGGATGCATGTACTTAAGCTTTGCAGGAGCAAAAAGCTTGACCGTTCATCCTGAACATCATCGCTCTTTGATATTGCCGCCACGGATGGCGGTACTTAGGAAATGTCTGGAACTAATTTCCTGCCTTGGCACCGCGATATACCGTTCATCCTGAACATAAAAAAAGCGGCTAATTAGCCGCTTTTTTAAATCATGGTTCATTTACTAATTAGCAAATGGATTAACCAAGACAATAGTTTCTACGCGATCAGGACCGGTTGAAATGATATCAACAGGCACTTCAAGCAACTCTTCGATGCGAGCGATGTAGTTAAGCGCCGCTTGTGGCAACTCGTCGCGGTTTTGACAACCAACGGTAACATCAGTCCAACCAGGCATAGTTTCATACACTGGCACAACTTTTTCAAAGTCATCAGCAGACATTGGCGCAATGTTGCTAACGCTGCCGTCTTCTTTCTTGTAACCAATACAGATTTGCAGCTCTTCGATACCGTCTAATACGTCTAACTTAGTTAAACATAAACCGGTGATGCTGTTCATTTGGATTGCGCGGCGCATTGCCACAGCGTCTAACCAACCACAACGACGACCACGGCCGGTAGTAGCGCCAACTTCATGACCTTTAACCGCTAGGTGCTCACCAATGTCGTTGAACTGTTCAGTCGGGAAAGGACCAGCGCCAACACGAGTCGTGTAAGCCTTGATAATGCCTAGGACGTAATCAAGGTGACACGGACCAAAACCAGTACCAGTAGCAACGCCGCCAGCAGTAGTATTAGACGATGTAACATATGGGTAAGTACCGTGGTCGATATCAAGCAATGTACCTTGAGCACCTTCAAACATGATGTTTTCACCGGCTTTACGCGCAGTGTCTAGCAACTCAGTAACATCAACTACCATTGATTTTAGCAACGGTGCTACTTCTAGCGCGTCATCAAGGGTCTTTTGGTAATCTACCGCGTCTACTTTGTAGTAGTTTGTTAGCATGAAGTTGTGATATTCCATCACTTCTTTAAGCTTAACCGCAAATTTTTCAGCGTCGAACAAGTCACCAACGCGTAGAGCGCGACGAGAAACTTTATCTTCATAAGCTGGACCGATACCACGACCCGTAGTACCGATTGCTTTGTTACCAAGAGCGATTTCACGCGCTTGGTCTAGAGCAATATGGTAAGGAAGAATAAGTGGACATGCTTCACTAATTCGTAGGCGATCTTTAACAGGTACGCCACGCTCTTCAAGCATTTTCATTTCTTCAAGTAAAGCAGCAGGTGATAACACCACACCATTACCGATAATGCTTGTTAGATTGTCACGTAGGATGCCTGAAGGGATCAGGTGTAGGACAGTCTTTTTGCCATCTATTACTAGTGTATGACCAGCATTGTGACCACCTTGATACCGCACAGCATACTTTGCGCTATCAGTTAGCAGATCAACAATCTTACCTTTACCTTCGTCACCCCATTGGGTACCTAGCACTACAACGTTCTTAGCCATTATTTTATTCACGGTTTGAAATTAAAGCAGGATTTTATCAGATTTTGTTAGGAGATCTACCCCTAAATTGGAGATTAATTCTTCTTTAGTACTCAAAAAACCAAAAAATATAAAAAAGTTCCTTAATTCTCAGTATGCTAGGCCACCTGATAAAGGATACAAATTCCGATCACAACAAAGACTCCACCGAGTCTGCGCATTGATTCTGGCGCCTGTTCACTAATCGTTTTTAAATATTGCTGCCATTGGCGCGGAATAAGTAACGGCCCCAATCCTTCTAAAATCATAAACAGCGCAAATGCCAACCAAATACTGTCAGAGATCATCTGTAATCCTCTTACTAAAAGTCAGAAACTAAAAAGCCCGGAAAAACCGGGCTTTTTTATTTAACCAACGCCAATTACTGGGCGTTTGGGTTGTTCAGATACTTAAAGAAGTCACTGTCAGGTTTAACAACCATGATATCGCTCTTCGAGTTAAACGACTTTTTATATGAATCCATTGATCTTAAGAAGCTAAAGAACTCAGGATCTTGACCGTAGCTGTCCGAATAAATCTTGGCTGCTAGCGCATCCCCCTTACCACGAAGAATTCGTGCTTTAGAATCAGCGTCAGCTAACATAATCGCAACTTTAGCATCAACGTCGGCGCGGATAATTTCAGATTGCTCTTTACCCTTTGAGCGATGCTCTTTAGCCACGGCAAAACGTTCAGCACGCATCCGTTGATAAATACTGCTACGAACCGCTTGTGGCAATTCAATTTGCTTAACCCGCATATCAACCAGTTCAATACCGATATCTTGCGCTTTAAGTGAAGCATCTCTTAACGCTTCATCCATTAATGCGCTACGCTCACCAGATACAATCTGCGAGATAGTACGAGTACCAAAAGCATTACGTAAACCATCACTTACTTTTTGCTTCAGCAAGTTTTCAGCAGCAAACTTATTACCACCACCGGTGGCTAAGTAGTAAGCTGAAAAGTCTTTAATCCGCCATTTAACATAAGAATCGACGATTAAATCTTTCTTTTCTGAAGTCACGAAGCGATCAGGTTCACCATCAAGGGTCTGAATACGTGCATCTAAAATTCTTACTTTATCGATAAAGGGAACTTTAAAGTTGATGCCCGGCTCATAAATGACCGTTACACCTGCGCTATCTTTTAACACCGCGGCAAAACGTACTTTAATCGCGCGTTGGCCTTCGTAAATAACAAAGACTGATAGGTAAGCGACAAAAGCAGCTACCGCTACAATAATTAATCCTAAACGTTTCATTGCTTAATTTCTCCCTTGACGTGTTGCGTCACGTGAAAAGCTTCGCAAATTATCATTAACCACATTAGAAGTATTACGTGGTAATGAATTAGTTATTGAGGTCGAGCGTGCTGGCGTGCCCTGCTGCGATTGCTTGATAATTTGATCCAATGGCAAATACAACATGTTATTACCACCTTCAACATCAACCATTACCTTGCTGGTATTAGCATAAACGCTTTCAATCGTTTCAAGGTAAATACGTTGGCGTGTTACTTCTTTAGCGGCTTGATATTGCGGTAATAACTGATTAAATCGCGCAGTTTCACCAGTCGCTTTCAAGATAGCTTGTTCTTTGTAAGCTTTAGCTTCTTGTTCTAGGCGGCGTACCTGACCACGTGCAAGCGGCTCAATACTCAAAGCATAAGCTTCGGCTTCACGAATAAAACGCTCTTCATCTTCTTGCGCTGCAATAGCGTCATCAAATGAACCTTTTACTTCTTCTGGCGGACGCGCTGGCAAGAAGTTAACATCAACAATTTCAAGACCCAGCTTGTACGGTTCAATCACTTTACGTAGTTCAACTTCAGTTTTCTGACGGACCACTTCGCGGCCTGTTGTTAGCAAATCATCCATTGTTGTATGACCAACCACATAACGTAATGCACTGTCCATCGCTTGGCTAATTGAGTTAGCTGGATTAACCACACTAAACAAGAACTGCTCAGGATCGACAACCCGATACTGAACGTCCATTTCTACGCGTACTACGTTTTCATCTTTGGTTAACATAAAACCCGCTGATGAGAATGAACGAATAGTGCGGATATCAACCGGAATAACGGTATCAATGAAGGTACGTTTCCAATGCAAGCCCGGTTCAACTGACTCATGAGCCTGACCAAACTGCAACACAAAACCACGCTCGGCTTCTTTAATGGTGTAAAAACCACTAACAACCCAAATTGCAACACCAATAACCCCTAATAGTGCGATGCCTGGCCCCGAAATGCTGCCACCACCAGTGCCACCAGACTTACCGCCTGATTTGCCACCTAATAAGCCACTAAATTTTTTGCTTAGGTTATTAATTACCTCATCAAGATCTGGTGGTCCCTGATCTTTACCACCTTTATTTCCACCCCAAGGATCTTTATCCTTATTTCCAGGCTCATTCCAGGCCATAACAACTCCAGTATTATCATTAAAAATTAGGTAATCATTTGATGTTTTCAAATAATTACCAGAATAGGTTTATTTTCGATGTTTAACCACAAATATATTGGGTTAGTTCACCATCGCTCTTTTTTAGTAATTTGTGCCAATCAATAATCGGCAATCTTATCGTCACTAGCGTATTGCCTAGTTCATCGTACTGCTCAGTTTGCACGCATTCAAACTTATACAACAAGCCTTTAACCCGACCTTGCGCATGAAGCGGTAAACTCAACTGATGAGTAACAATTTGCCCCGACAATAGTTCCGTTAATGCCTGAGTTAATAATTCACAGCCATCTCCTGTGCGTGCGGACAACCAAACATGTGTTGGCTTTCCCTCATCGTCACGGTCTATTCTCGGTGCCAAGTCCCCTTCTAAACTATCAAGCTTATTACAGACCATCAACTGTGGTATATCGTCGGCTTCAATATGTTCAAGTACTTGGGTAACTTGTTCTATATTATCTGTTTTACGCGGATCGGCAACATCTATCACATGAAGTAATAAATTAGCTTGTTGCGTTTCTTGTAATGTTGCCTGAAATGCAGCGACTAAATCGTGCGGCAAATGTCGAATAAAGCCAACGGTGTCAGCTAAAATAACTTCGCCAACATCGGCAATATCAATTTTTCGCAAGGTCGGATCTAGCGTTGCAAACAACTGATCTGCAACATAAACATTAGCATTAGTGATTTGATTAAACAGGGTCGACTTGCCCGCATTGGTGTAACCAACCAGTGACACAGTCGGCACCTCGGCACGGCTACGCGCACGGCGACCTTGGTCACGTTGTTTTGAGACTTTAGCTAAGCGCGCTTGAATGTTTTTTATGCGAGCGCGTAACAATCTACGGTCAGTTTCAAGTTGAGTTTCGCCAGGTCCACGCAAACCAATCCCGCCTTTTTGTCGCTCAAGGTGAGTCCAGCCACGAATAAGGCGCGTGGAAATGTGCCGCAATTGCGCCAACTCGACCTGTAATTTACCTTCAAATGTGCGTGCACGCTGGGCAAATATATCAAGAATCAGAGCAGTACGATCTAATACCCGACACTGACACAGTTGCTCGAGATTTCGCTCTTGCGACGGTGTTAACGGGTGATTAAAAATGACGACATTAGCATTTAACAACTTAACCGCATCGGCGATCTCTTGTGCTTTACCTGTGCCAACAAAGTATCTAGCTTTCGCTGAATTACGGGTACCAGTAATCTTGCCGCAGGTTTTAACGCCTGCAGAAGATACCAGTAATTCAAGCTCTTCTAAATCTTCGCGATCACTTTCTGACGAAAAGTCTATGTGGACAAGTATGGCGAGTTCGCCGGCCTCATAACGATCAAACAAAAATCAATCCTTAAGCTTCTTTAGTGCTTTCGTTTTCTTCAGTATGGGCATGGTGTGCCGTAAATGGTCGAGCTGGCACTACCGTTGATATGGCATGCTTATAGACCATTTGACTAACGGTATTACGCAGTAAAATGACAAATTGGTCGAACGATTCAATTTGACCTTGTAATTTAATTCCATTAACTAGATAAATTGCTACTGGCACTCGTTCACGACGAAGTGCATTTAAAAATGGGTCTTGCAATGATTGCCCCTTAGCCATAATTCTTCCTTTCCTTTAAACGTATATATCTGATTATTATTTTTAATAAACTAGTCTTAAATTAGTTAATTTCAATCCCAATAGCTAACTAGTTAACAATGAATTTAATTTTTTCAATATTTTGCGTGATTGTCATTTGCGCATTCGGCGCTAACGGCGTTTGCAATCGATGTAGCTTATCCCATCCTCTGAGCCAAGTCATCTGACGTTTGGCTAATTGACGCGTTGCAACAACACCACGAAAGACCATTTCTTGATGATCTGTCTTGCCGGCAAGATAATCCCACATCTGACGATAACCAACACAACGAATTGCTGGTAAATCAGGATGCAAATCATCGCGCTGGTATAATTTTCTTACTTCCTGTTCAAACCCTTGCTCAATCATTTGTTCAAATCGTTGTTCGATTCGCTGATGCAAGGTGCTGCGCTCGTCTGGATAAATAGCGAATTGATAAACATCAAAAGGCAAATCCTTATCGATAACAGTACTTAATTCGGTCATCGTTTTACCGGCAATCCGATAAACTTCCAACGCCCGCGATATGCGCTGCGGGTCATTAGGATGAATTCGTGCCCCTGACACAGGATCAACCTCAACTAATTGCTCGTGCAATGACGCCCAACCATTTAACTTAGCCTCGGCTTCAATCGCTTGGCGAATAACAGGGTCGGCTGCAGGCAAAGGCGACAAACCATCGATTAATGACTTAAAGTACAACATAGTACCGCCAACAAGCAACGGTATTTTACCGCGTTTGGCTATCTCTGCCATCGCGGCTAACGCATCGCGGCGAAAATCAGCGGTTGAATAAGCCTGAGCCGGATCTAATATATCAATTAACAAATGAGGAGCGCGTGCCAATTCTGCGGCATTTGGCTTAGCTGTGCCAATATCCATGCCGCGATATACCAAGGCAGAATCGACCGAGATAATTTCACAGTTAAACTGCTCGCACAAACGGATCGCCAGCTCGGTTTTACCACAGGCGGTTGGCCCCATAAGGAAAATGGCTTTGGGTAAAGATTTATCTGTCACGCGATCTACTCTAAAAAGTTAACAAAGTGTCAGCCAAACAAGCGGTATTATTAACGACTATTGTGGTTTAAAACCAGAAATTGCCGCCGTAAAATCTACTGGCTTAACTAACATTTCAAATTTTTCTACTAGCTGTTCTGAATAATTTTCAGCCTTAGCAACAAGTTCTACTGCGCTAGTCATCGAATAATCGACTACAACAAACTGCGCTAGCCAATGACAAATAACCTGTTGCAAGGCGTTATCACTGTCTGACAGTTGCGACTGACTCGCTAATAGCTGCAATAACTGTGGTATCACATTTGCAATATCTTGTTCTCTAAGAAACGCTGGTAGCTGCTTAACAATTATCTTGGGGCTGCGCACGCTAATTTCAATGCCTAAGCGGCGAAATAATCGCTCATGAGTCGTTAGTTGGTCAATTAACGTGCCATCGACAGAAATTGCTATTGGTAACAATAATGGTTGAGCGATAAAGCCCTGCGCCCAACGATTGCTCAGTTCTAATTCATTCACTAAAACAGCTAATAACTCGAGCGACAATAATTCAATGCACGAATCACGCTTAATCAACAAATAGCGATCATCAATTAAACTCACTAATTGCCCAAACAATTGAGAGGTTGCACCCTCACTGGCATTCATTGATTTAGTCGCTGCGCCATCGTAGGTATTAGTAAAATGAGGCGTCGTAATTAAGCTTTGATAAGTTTTAGCCGCCACGTCAAGGTTGGCGCCGCTTTGATGGCCGCCCCCTGCTGCTGATTGCCGAGACTCGTAATGACCAGCGTTCGGACTGGCAACGGTACCCGGATGATACTCAGTATCGGGACGACCATAGCCATGCTCAGCCGCCGCAGGTACTGCTGTTGGCGCAACAACATTAGCCGGTAGATCTGCCGCTGTTAAACTTTGCATTAGGCCGGAGTTTAAGACCTGATAAATAAGATCATGGACCAACCGTGCCTGATGAAATCGCACTTCGTGTTTAGCGGGGTGCACATTGACATCGACCTGACTCGGCGCAATCTCAATGTAAATAATATAGCTAGGCACTACCCCTTCAGGCAACCAGTCTTGATACGCTTGACGAATTGCATGATTAATTAATTTATCCCGCATCATCCGGCCATTGACATAACAATATTGATTATCGTTATAGCTTTTACAGCCTTGGGGTAATACCAGCCAGCCGCTGATCTGGATGTCGTTATGATCGCTGTTAATTGCGACGGCATGGTCGATAAACCCCTTACCACACAAACTACTTACTCGGCGTTCTTGCTGAGGTGTCGTGGTGGCAATGGCTAAGTTACGCAAGATCTTACCGTTATGCTTTAGCGTGAAAGCGATATTGAAATGGCTTAGCGAAAAACGTTTAACCAATTCATCAATATGGGTAAATTCTGTTTTTTCGGTCCGTAAAAAACGTCGCCGGGCCGGTGTATTAAAAAACATATCGGCCACCGCTACGGTGGTGCCTTGAGGATGCGATGCCGGAATAATTTCAACCGCCATATCACGCCCTTGAGCATAGGCTTGCCACGCTTCGGGCTGCTCTTTAGTTTTAGAGGTGAACGTTAAACGGCAGACTGAGCTGATACTGGCCAAAGCTTCGCCACGAAACCCAAGCGAGTCAATTGCTTCGAGATCGTCCAGCGTCGAAATTTTACTGGTGGCGTGACGTGACAGCGCTAACCCAAGCTGCTCCTTAACCACGCCACAGCCATTATCACGAATGCTAATTAGCTTGGCGCCGCCCTGTTCAATTTCAATCAGAATTTGGGTTGCGCCTGCGTCAATCGCATTTTCGACCAGCTCTTTAACCACTGAAGCTGGGCGCTCTACTACTTCTCCGGCAGCAATTTGGTTAGCCAAACGCGGGGATAATATTTCAATTGCCATAATTAACTCTGAGGGATCGCTAAAACTTGACCAATACGCAGTGTATCACTGCGTAATGCATTATATTTCTTTAAGCTAGCCACACTGATTCGATAGCGCTGAGCGAGCAGCGACAGCGATTCACCGCTTGATACTTTATGCGTTTTACTGCGCAACTTGGCATACAAAGAACCATTAGGCGGGTTCTTTTTAAAGTAATCATTAATCGAATTAAACATCGCATTGGCCAGCTTGATTCGATGCTGCTTATTATACAAACGGCGTTCGTCTTTTGGATTAGACACAAAGCCTGTTTCAACCATTATGGATGGAAAATCTGGTGATTTTAACACCGCTAAACTGGCTAAAATAACCTTATCTCGGTGTAAGTGAGTAACTCGTTTTAAGCGCGACAAAATAGCATTGCCAATTTCAAAACTTTCTTCCATCGAATTGTCCATTTGCATGTCAATTAACGCACGGGCAAAATATTTTTCATTCTCGTTTGATTCAATGATCTCACCAACGCCGCCGAGCAATTCAGAATAACTTTCGTTGTTTTCTAAAATACGACCAATTTCACTATCAGCTCGCCTCATCGACAGCACCAACACTGAGGCTCCTTGCGGTCGCGAGGAAGTGAACGCATCAGCATGAATCGATATTAACAAATCTGTTTTGGCTTTACGGGCAATTTCAGAGCGACGGTTTAGACCAACATAATAGTCACCACTACGTGTCATTATCGCTTTTAAACCACGAGTATTATTGATTTTTTGGGCCAATAATTTTGCAATGCCCAACGTGATACTTTTTTCATAACGACCACTAGCACCGATGGAACCCGGATCTTCACCACCATGACCAGCGTCAATCGCAATCACAATATCGCGGTTAAGCGAGCTTGGTTTATTTGTTGTTTTAACGACAGTATTAACACGTTGTTTGTTGTTAATACCGTTTCTGTTTTTGTTTTTGTTAAAATCAACGACTAATCGATCGCCGTAGGGTCCAGTAGGTGTTAGTGAAAATATTTGCGGCTTGAGCGATTCTTTTAGTTCAATAACAATCCGCAACATGCCTTTTTTCGGCGCTTTGCTAGTACGTATTTTTTTGACTAAATTACCAGAGAATTTTAGTTTGGCTAATTTGGCCGTCAGTTTGGAAGATTTAAAGTCGATCACTAAGCGATGCGGATTGGTTAGGCTAAAATAGCTAAAGTCGGCTGGCTTGGTTAAATCAAACACAATCCGATACTTTTCTGGTGATGGCCACACCCGAACATCTTGTAATTTATTGCCAGCCCAAACTTTTGTCGTTAATAAAATACTCAACAATAGCCCGGTTATAAAAAATCTCAGCTTCACTATTTAACCCTTATTTAGATGGTTGCCAAAATTTTCTGACCAATCTCAGTGTCAGCATTACAATAAGCAATGCGTTGCTCTCCAACATATTTTAACGTAATTGCTATATCAGCCTCAGGCAGCATACCAAAACCACGCTCGGGCCATTCAATTAAACACAAACTATCGTCATTAAAATAATCTCTAATGCCCATAAACTCTAGCTCTTCGGGATCGCCGACCCGATATAAATCAAAATGATAAACCTGCCACGACGCCAATTCATACGGTTCAACCAAGGCGTAGGTTGGACTTTTAACCTTGCCAACATGGCCAAGTGCCTGGATAAAACCACGACTTAAGGTCGTTTTTCCAGCCCCAAGATCGCCATGAAGATAAATAGTTGTGGCGATTGTACAAGCTAAAGCTAGTTTTCTGCCTAACTCAACTGTTTGTTCTTCATCAGATAAATGAAACTCTAAACATGATTGTGTTCGCTTAGAGGAATTATTTTCAATTTGGTTCATCAGGTTTATATTATTTTCAGAGTAATTGAGCTAAATTATAACAGAGTTTACTCGCTGAGATAGTTGCCAATATACGATTGTTAATTGCTCGGTATTAATCAGCGAAATAAAGGAGTTTTTTATGTCGATTTCGCCACCACGTTCGCCTTGCGTTGCCCTGTGTAAACTCGATCACAATGAGATTTGCATGGGTTGCTACCGCAGTATTGGCGAAATCATCGGATGGAAAGACTGCACCGAGCAGCAACAACAACAAATCATTGAACGAGTCTTTACCCAACGCCAACTCGCCGAAAAAAACAGCGATTATTAAGTTTTATAGCCGTCCAACGATCTCGAGAAATGAATCCAAATACGAACCAACCCATCTTGATTAATGACGCCAGCAATGAAAAACCTCGCCTTATACTATTGTTTAATAATCAGCCCAATATTCCGATGTAAAACTACAAATATAGCCAAAGGGCTAGTAATCATCTATGATATAGCCAAATTTGATAAATAATATTTAGTGGCTAACGTTTAATAACGATTAGCTAATATTTAGTAACTAATAGCTAACGTTAATACCTAGGGGCGATATGCAAAAAAATAATATCATCGATGAACTCGATAAAAAAATCTTGCTGACGCTAACTAAAAATGCCCGAATGCCTTACGCCGAACTGGCCAAGCTGTTCGCGGTCAGCCCTGCGACCATCCATGTCCGGGTCGAGAAAATGAAACAGGCTGGCATTATTACCCGCACCGTGATTGAGCTCAATCCAAAAAAACTCGGCTACGACGTCTGCTGTTTTATCGGGATTAATTTACGTAGTGCTAAAGACTACACCCCTGCGCTTAGGCAATTAGAAGAAATAGACGAAGTATTAGAGGCCTACTACACCACTGGCCACTATAATATCTTTGTTAAAATATTGACCCGTTCAATCGATCACTTGCAACAGGTATTGGTTAATAAAATTCAAGCCATTGATGAAATTCAATCAACCGAAACGCTAATTTCGCTTGATAATCCGATTAAAAGAGACATCACTCCTTAAAGCTCCAGTCACTATTTCAGTTAAATGACCAGCGAACTAATTTAATCTCTGACCCAAGGTTAAATTAGTTCTCATTAATCACTAAATCTGCATTGCCGTTTCTGCAATGCGCTGCTAGCCTAAGACAAGTGCAATTTAACAAGGAAGAATTTTGTCGAGTCGATTTTTTATTTTGGGCCTTTTTTTAGTTTCACAGTATGGCAATGCATTGTCCCTACCCAAACTAGATCAATATGCCCAACAGCGTGAGTTATTTACCTTAGCCTCTTTAGATATTGAACAAAACCGAAACAGCGATGCCGATCGAAAAATCGCGCGGTTAAAAGATTATCCATTATTACCTTATCTTCAATTTAAGCGTTTAGCTTCCGGGTTAGCACAGCAACCCTTAGTCGATATCAATCAATTTATCTACCGCTATACCGACCTGCCTTTGGCACGTAAGTTACGACTTAAAGCACTAAAAGCAAAAGCAAAAAAACGGCGCTGGTCAGACGTGATTGAGCTATATCACCCAGATGATTTAATCACTTATAAATGTTACTACCTCCAGGCTAAATATCACCAAGGTGAGCAACAACAAGTGTTAGCCCAAATTAAAGATATTTGGCTAACCGGGCATTCTTTGCCCAATGCATGCGATCCGTTATTGGCATATTGGCAAGAGGCAGGTTATAAAACTGATTCGTTAATCTTGCAACGAATTACCCTAACATTAGCCAATCGTAAACTCGCACTGGCCAAATATTTTGCTAAGTCATTATCGCCGCCAGCAAAAAAAGAGTTTAACTACTGGCTTAAACTTTATAACAACGCACAGGCTTTATCACAAACTCACTACTGGGATAAAACCGGTGACTTTGCCAGTTCAATGCTAAAAATTGCGATCGAGCGCCTTAGTTATCAATCACCAACACAGGCTTTGCGCTTGTGGCCGCAAATAAAAAAAGCACAACGCTTTAGTCCTGAGGTAACTGACAGCCTGTACAACAAGTTAGCACTCAGGGCTATTCACAAAAAAGTACCGCAAAAAATAGCCCTAAACTCACTGAACTGGGCGCTATTAAGCGAGTCGCAAATAAGCAGAATATTACGGGCATTGGTGAGCCAAAGCCGCTGGAAGGATATTAGGACTGTCTACCAACAATATCATCAACTCCAGAGCAAACTGGCTTGGCAATATTGGTATGGATCGTCGCTTGAAAAGCACGGTAAAACCAAAGAAGCTAATAGTGTTTATCTTACCCTAGCCAAGCAGCGTCGCTATTATGGCTTTTTAGCCAGTGATAAATTAAGCAGCCCCTACCAGTTGAATCATCAAACGCTAGCCGTTAGGCCTGAGGTTTTGGCCGCGATAAAATTGCGCCCGGCAACGATTCGAGCGCAAGAGCTATTGCGTCTTAATCGTAATATTGAAGCACGTCGTGAATGGTATTATCAACTGAAGACGCTGAGTGAATCAGAGCGTTTAGCTGCAGCGAAACTAGCCGCAGACTGGCAATGGCATAACCGCGCTATCATTAGTTTAACCATGACCAAGCAGCTTAATGATCTCGACATTCGTTTTCCACAGCCTCACCTTGAAGCCTTTGCGCACGAAGCCCAGTTTAATAACATTGTAACAAGTTGGCCATTGGCAATTTCACGACAAGAAAGTGCCTTTATGACCAACGCCCGCTCGCGGGTAGGCGCGATGGGATTAATGCAACTGATGCCAGGCACAGCAAGCCAACAAGCCAAAGATTCTGATGTCAGCTATCAAAGTAAATCACAATTATTTATTCCAGCGTTCAATATAAAACTGGGCACTGCTTATCTGACGAAAATGCTCAATAAATTTAATCATAACATTGCAGTCGCTGCGGCGGCCTACAACGCAGGCCCTCATCGAGTAAAACGTTGGTTAACCGCTGAGCTGCCGCAAGATCAATGGATTGAGACCATCCCTTTTCGAGAAACCCGAGAATATGTTAAGAACATTCTCGCCTATATTGTGATTTATCAGCGCCAGCTACAACTTCCGAGTCATTTACCGTCAAGCAAAGTCAGTCCGACGATAATGACTAAAGATAAATAGTCGTATTAGCTTTTATTGTAAATAACCTGAGTTCTGGATAAATAAGGAGCAGCTAAAGCCTGTAATTGGTTTAGGTATTTTTGTGCTTCAGGTGCCTGAGCCAAATTGATTTGCTCGGCCAAGATATCTTCTAAAATAGCCATCGTGGTTAACGGGTTGGCCAGCACAACCCGAAACACAATAATAGCTTGCTGATGATAGCGTTGCGGCGTTAGTTGAGTACGCGATACAAAAGACTTGCCATGGCCGCGCTGGGTTTTTTGCAAGTATTTGGTAAAGTCATTTAACTCCTGATTAAGCGCAGTTAAGGTAGCGTTGTCACAACAAGCAAGCACCGTCTGTAGCCATGCCGGACAATAACGATAGGTTAATATGTTCAGCACTGGCTCACTGGTTAATTCAAAATCATCTGCAGTGCAGACCAATTTCGCAAAGTTTCGTGTTTTGTTAATGCCTTCATCTATTAATAATTCATAACCACTACGGCCAAGTATTTTCAGTCCTGAATGCACTAACATCGCCATGCCTTGGCGCGAGCCTTCCAGGGTTTTACTGCCAAGATCTTTAGAGCCCTTACGAAT
The DNA here is from genome assembly GCA_013214945.1 of Gammaproteobacteria bacterium. Taxonomy (NCBI): domain Bacteria; kingdom Pseudomonadati; phylum Pseudomonadota; class Gammaproteobacteria; species Gammaproteobacteria bacterium. Next base: position 100,124 of record JABSRT010000006.1, on the reverse strand, counting down.
AATATATTGCGCGTGATGCTCTATCGCACCCAGTGCCCCTGGATCTTTAAACACCACCAAGCCAGCACCCATTGGTACATATAACTGTTTGTGTGCATCAATAGTAACCGAGTCAGCGCGCTCAATTCCCTTAAGCAAGGGGCCATATTGACGCGAAAATAAAGTCGGTGCGCCCCAAGCGCCATCAACGTGAAAATGACAGTCAATTTCCGCTGCTAAATCAGCCATCAGGTCAAGTGGATCAATACTGCCAGTTTCAGTCGTACCAGCCACCCCAACTAACGCAATCACTTTAATCTTATTGTCGGCTAACTCTTGGCACCGCTGGCGTAACGCCGTCATACAAATTCTGTTATCAGAATCGGTGACCACAGAAATAATATTATTAGCGCCAAGTCCCAAGATATCTGCAGTCTTTTTCAACGAGTAATGGCCACGCTCGCTCACCAAGATTGCCGCACCACGATAGCCGTACTCTAGCAACGCGCCGACTAAACCATCGTGGTTAACCCCAGCAAAGTTTGCTGTCGCAGGAAAAGCATTGTTTCTAGCCACCCACAGCGCCGTGATATTGGCAATGGTGCCGCCAGAGCCAAAAGCACCCAACGCATAGTTTTGATCATGCATATACCGCTGATAAAAACTATCATCCCGATTGTAAACCAAGCGATGTAACATGCCGGTGACCTGGCGTTCCATTGGTGTAAATGACTTAGATGTTTCGGTTTTAACTAAATTTTGATTAAGCGCAATCATAATTTTTGATAACGGCAGCATAAAATATGGTAATGCCGAGGTCATGTGGCCAACAAAACTTGGCGCTGCGGTATGAACCGAATGCGCAACCAATTTATCAAGTAAAAATTCGGTTTGTTCCGACACAAAAATAGGCTGTTCTGGAATAGCCGAATGAGCAAAGTCTTGTTCGACCAACTCAAGATCTTTTTCGACCGCAACAATGTGCGACTTTAAAAAACCTTCAAGATTTTGCGAAATCTCTAAATCAATTTTCCCTAAGGTTGATTCTTGTGTTTCAGGCACAGTAAAAACACGATGCAAACGTTCTAAGGAAGCGCTAGCAGTGCGGTGTTTAATCGTCATAGGTAAAACCTCAGTAAAAAATAAAAACAAATCATCGGCTACAAATCCCGAGCCGCACAATTTACCATTATCAAATACCAGTTACTAGCCTGTTACGGTCGACAACTGCTGCAATCTCCTGCGATGAGCACTAATTAGACCGTTAAGTTTTATTCGTATTGGTTAAAGTGAGCGCCCGTGCTTCGAGGATGGCGCAACCATGTTCTAACAAAATGGTTTGGATCTGCCCTTGCAATAGCCAGCCTTGCGCTAACTTAATTTTAATCGGACTATTTATTTGAATCGGAGTCGACAATCCTGCTTGGGCCTTGGGGGTCAGCAACTGAACAGCGCGCGACGGTTTTATCCGCAGAGTAACTTGGTCGATCGCGGTAATTTTACCTATTTTTAAACGAATTTGACTCGCCTGCAACGCAAACACATTATTTTCCATTGATACCGCGGCGATCTCAATACTGGTGAGCAAGCAACCAAGCAAAACTATCCATTTCATTTTAACCTCCTGTTGACGATCTTTTGCAAGTAGTAACATTGGCTAAAATTTTAGTTCAAATTTTAACTTTATCCAGCGCGCTGAGCTGAAAAATTCTCAATTTTGGTCAAAATTTTATCGGGTTTATAAGCGAGTTGTTGAGTTCTTAACCAAGATAGCTGCTGTTACTCTGATTTAGACCAAAATGCTATTGACAGCGCCGACCCTAACCAATAAATTCAATGTAGTAGTAGTCCTCCCAGCCGGGGGGATTTTTTCGGTGAGGAATAAAAATGAGTCAGGGTGTCGTACTCTCAGAAGTACGTGAAAAAATTACAGCGTTAGACCAACAATTATTGACGATATTTGCTCAACGGCGTGCACTAAGCCTTAGTGTCGCTCAATCAAAAGTTGATACTGTCAAAAATGTTCGAGATACACAACGCGAAGAAGAGTTGTTAATTGACCTGATTCAACGTGGTCACAAACTTGGACTCGACGCCCATTATATAACTAACTTATTTCATGTTGTGATTGAAGATTCAGTGCTAAACCAGCAAGCATGGTTACAACAACGAGTAAATCAACAAGATGACACTCCTCATAGCCGTGTTGCTTTTCTTGGTGCTAAAGGCTCGTATAGCTACTTAGCCAGCCATCGCTACTTTTCACGCCGAGTAGAAAGTATGATTGAGGTTGGCTGCGCAACGTTCAATCAAATTATTGATACTGTTGAGTCGGGCCGCGCTGAATTTGGCGTATTACCGATTGAAAATACCAGTTCGGGCAGTATTAATGAAGTTTACGACTTATTACAACATACCAGCCTGTCAATTGTCGGTGAGCTAACCCAACCGGTTAATCACTGCTTACTGACCAGTGGCGCCACGTCAATTGACGTAATCGACACTATTTATTGCCATGCCCAACCGCACCAGCAATGCAGTCAGTATTTATTAGGTCTGAGCAATATAAAATATGAATTTTGTGATAGTTCAGCCGCGGCGATGGATAAAGTAGCACAACTAAACCAACCAAACATCAGCGCAATTGGCTCATTAGAAGGTGGCGCGTTATACGGCCTACAATCGACCAGCTCTAACATTGCCAACCAACAAGAAAACCATACCCGTTTCATTGTTGTCGCACGAAAAGCTATAGATGTTGCGATTCAAATCCCGGCCAAAACCACCTTTATTATTTCGACGGCTCAAAAGTCAGGTGCTTTAGTTGATGCACTCTTAGTGCTTAAAAGTAATGATATTAATATGACAAAGTTGGAGTCTCGTCCGATCCAGGGAAACCCGTGGGAAGAAATGTTTTACATTGACGTTACAGCCAACTTGCACAGCGTTAAGATGCAGCAAGCGTTAAAGCAACTAGATGATATAACAACACAAATAAAAGTATTGGGCTGTTACCCTTCGGAACATGTAATTCCGACCGCATTGCCTCAAGTACTCATTGACAGCAATACCCCAGTTTAATCAAAAAACCGGCCAGGACTAATGCCCTGGCCGGTTTTTTTGATCGATGCCAACGTCAAATAATTAAACGCTTCTGCTATCACTAGCCTGCATTAATAGGTTTCTCGACTCGAGCAGGAATTGCTCGGAATAATCACCAAACCAATCTGAGACTTGCTCAAAGCTAGCAATAAAGCCAGCACGATCACCAGCAAGCAATAACTTATTTGCCTGCTCAAAACGTGATAAATAACGAGATAACATCGCGCGATTTTCAGTCGATGAAAATATAATATCAGCATATAGTGCTGAGTCTTGCGCGAATAAACGCCCAACCATTGCCAATTCAAGTCGATAAATCGGTGAGCTAAAATCTAACAGCTGCTCTAAGTCAGGATTTTCAGCGGCAAGATGCTGGCCATATACAAAACTGGTAAAATGGCGCATTCCCTGAACCAAGGTCATCGCTTTATCATGTTCCGCCGGATCGGCGACAATAAGTTTTGCTCCCCAAATAGCCATTTGTTGTAATAACCATTGGTACGCTTGGTTTTCGCGGCCATCACAATAAATAATAACCTGCTTTGCCATGCTAACCACATCAGGCCCAAACATTGGATGCAGCCCCAATACAGGTCCAGCATGTGCTGCCAACATTGCATTAATTGGCTGCTGCTTGGTACTGGTTAAATCGACCAACACACAATGTTTAGGCAACTGATTAAGACTTTGAGTAATTAGCTGTTCTGTAACATTAATCGGTACTGAAACGACCACCAAACCGGCATCAGCAAATAAATTAGGCGCATTTGCCCAATCATTTTTTTCAATAATGTCAACTTGATATCCAGACAAACGGAACATTCTGACAAAAAGACTGCCTAGCTTGCCAGCACCACCAATAACCACTACTCGCCCTAAATCAGGCTTTAAGCATTTAAAACCGGTATCTTTTTCACGATGATATGATTCTCGCATTAAGCGACGCAAAATATCCTCAATCAAATCACCACCGATGCCGGCTTGTTCGGCTTCGTCACGACGCTTTGCCAACATTGATGCTTCACGATCAGGCGCATAGATCGGCACGCCAGCAGTACTTTTAACTTCACCTACTTGCGCGACCAACGCTAAGCGTTGTGCCAACAAATCGATTAGTTGGTTATCAACAACATCAATTTTATCACGCAGTTGATCAAGTGCTGCACACGACAACTCAGCCATTAAACTATCCTCTTTCATTTTATGTCAAATACAATCAGGGAATTAACAACCACTGATTTTTTTGGCACCTTGTTGCAATAATTGTTCGGTCTCTTGCCAATTAATACAGGCATCGGTCACCGACACCCCGTATTTTAGCTGCTCGCGAGGCAAAGAACTTGATTGATTGCCTTCATTAAGATGACTTTCAAGCATAATACCGACAATTGAATCATTACCACGAGATATTTGCTCAAATATATCATTAGCGACTAAGGGTTGTCGTGTATGATCTTTACTAGAATTACCATGACTGCAATCGACTACAAGTTTAGGGCTTAAACCAGCCGCTTGTATTTTATCTTCGGTGCGTCTGATATCTTCAGATTGGTAATTTGGTGCAATGCCGCCACGTAAAATAACATGGCCGTCAGGATTACCTTGGGTTTTTAATAATGCCACTTGGCCGTTACTGTTGATCCCCATAAAATGATGCGGATGACGGGCCGACTCCAATGCATTAATCGCAACTTCCAGTTTACCATCAGTGCCATTTTTAAAACCTACCGGCATCGACAAGCCACTGGCCATTTCGCGGTGGGTTTGTGACTCGGTTGTTCTTGCGCCGATCGCAGCCCAGCTAAACAGTTCAGACAAATATTGCGGGCTAATTGGATCAAGCGCCTCAGTTGCTACCGGCAAGCCTAAATCAGCCAACCACAATAACAATTCACGTCCTAAGCGTAAGCCTTTTTCAACATCAAATGAACCATCCATCGCGGGATCATTTAGCAAGCCTTTCCAACCGACGGTTGTACGTGGTTTTTCAAAATAAATCCGCATCACCAAATACATATCATCGCTCAATTCATCGTGCAGCTTTTTTAGCTTAAGTGCATACTCTTTAGCACTTTTAATATCATGAATTGAACAAGGCCCTGCGACGACTAATAAGCGTTTATCGCGGCGATGGATAATATTGGCAATAGTCTCTCGGGCCTGCAATATAAACGCTCGGCTTTGATCATTTAAAGGTAACTCCCGCTTTAGTTCATTGGGCGTTGTAAGGACGTCTTCTGACGTAATATGGATATTCTCTACTGTATTATTTGACATGACTTCAACGCTACCCTCAATTAACTATTTGCAACAAGCTTATCTGTAAGTACCCTTTTTACCACTATCGGCAACATAATACAATAATTAGATTAAGTTGATTGCCACAGCTGATTGTTTTGACAATTTATTGGACAAAGTTGGACAAAAAACAATCTGCATATAAGCTTAATAAATATGATATATATTTGGCTCCCTACCCAATGAAAAAAATGTCCTCCGCGAAAATGCTCCAAAAAATTGCTATGTACTGTGCTGGATTACTCTTTATTGCTTTTGCCGGCTGGCTTTATGCTAATCAACAAAATATCAATCATCACAGTAATATCGCCACCCAATTAAGCTTCTCTCAAGCTAATGCGGCTTTGTTACAACGCGATATAGAAAATTTACTAAAAGTTATCAATCAACAAGACGACGAGGTTTTAATCAGCTATATAGAAGATAATTCAAACAAACATAAAGAATGGCTTACCAGTCTATTAATCGGCTCTAATAACAAAGAACCACTGGCTCTTTTTGCTCGACGTTACCTGTCGGTGTTAGTACAAATACAAGTCAGCAGTGACCATGAAGCAGCGGCAAACAATCACAAATTATTACGTTTAATTGAAGATGTTACCTTGTCACAAGAGAACATAATCTATTTATCGCAACAACGCATATTGGCTAATTTATCACAACTTAATATCAGTATCGCGATGGCGAACATTATTTTACTGTGCCTAAGCATCACCTTTATAGCCACATTAGTTATTAATTATGTTGGTTTTTGTTATCAAGTTAACCTGACTAAAAAGTATCAAAGGTTATCACTGTATTTTATTGACCACCCCAGCATTTTACTAAGAATATCAACGAGCGGTCGGATAAAATATTTTAACAAAAGCGCTGAGACATTGATCAAACAGCTGCAGTTCGATAAATATAAGTTATTGCCAGAGCACTCCAGAGAATATATTAAACAAGTAGTCGCTCAGCCGGAACGAGTGGTTCAGTACCAGCACTACCTTGACGACTGCTTATTAGATTGTGACATGAGATTTTGTAAAAGTTCGCAACAAATTTTTGTCACCATAAGTCAACCAGCCGCGCAAGCAAGCCAAAATAAGCTTGTTGAATCAGCAATACCGCTAACAACTTAGCCGAACCGCTCAGTAACTAGTGGCGTCCCAGCGCTTTGGGCGCCGCAGGATTAGTGATACAACCAGCCAGCACTATTACCGTTAAAATATAAGGCAGCATTTCGATCAGCTGAATTGGAATGATATAACCAGTGTCAAGCAACTCGATCCCTTGCATTCTAATCGAGAGCGCGTCCAAAAAGCCAAATAACAGACAAGCCAGTAACACGCCGCTCGGGCGCCAGCGACCAAAAATTAACGCCGCAAGCGCAATAAAGCCTTTGCCAACAGTCATATTATTGATAAAACCCGCGCCATGGCCAATTGATAAATAAGCACCCGCTAAGCCACACAATGCACCGCCCGCCAGTACCGCGCCATAACGGGTTAAGTTAACCGAGCCGCCGGCACGACTTAACGCCAAAGGATTCTCCCCCGCTGCAAAGACCTGTTTGCCCAGTGGCGAAAACTTAAAAAAACCACTCAAAAGTATCACACTGATAAAGGCCACATATACCAGTACATTGTGACCGCTAAGTACTAACCAATATCCCATTGACCAAAAGCTGTCATTACGCGCGATCACAGCAGGGAATTCTAGGTTAGCAAGCCTCAAACCATCGGCTAAAACTGGGGTCATGCCGCCTAAATTAAACAGGTGCTGACCTAGAATAGCGGTGCCAGCCAATGCCAACATGTTAATTGCTATGCCCGATATAACCTGATCGCCACGATGGGTAATGCAAGCAAAAGCATGCAATAGCGCCAAGCCCATCGCCGCTAACATCGCAATGGCTACCCCTTGCCATACCACCCCAGTGCTGGTGACCCAGGCGGCCGCGGCAAAAGCACTGACCAACATTTTACCTTCTAACCCAATATCAATAATGCCAGAACGCTCACTCAGCATGCCGGCCAGCGCTGCAAACAACAGTGGCGTTGCAAGGCGAATGCTCGCATCGATTAACCCGAGCCATTGCGCTAAATTAGTCCAGTCCATTGCTCACTCCTTGGCGTTTGACCCGACTTAACCAGCGGTCGATCTTAGGTTTAAGCATCCACTCTAACGCGCCGCAAAACAAAATAACTAATCCTTGAATCAGTAAAACAATGTCATTGCCAATATGATCGATATTAAAGGCCAGCTCCGATCCTCCTTGATATAACGCGCCAAACAGAATACTCGATAAAATAATCGCTAACGGCTGGTTTCGACCAATAATAGCCACCGCAATGCCGGCAAAGCCATAACCCGCGACAAATTCAAGTTTCAGTTGATGTGAAGCACCTTGAATTTCATTGAGCCCAACAAAGCTTGCCAGCGCTCCCGATAACATCATGGTAATGACAATAACCCGACCTTGGTTTATACCTGCAAAGTCTGCAGCTTTAGCACTAAAGCCAACAGCTCTGGCCTCGTAACCAAAACGGCTAGAGTGCAAATAATAATGCACAAGCAAACAACACAATAGTGCCCAAAAGAAAGAAAGATTAAGCGGAGTAGCCGCTAAATCTAGGCCAAAGGGTAGCTGGTGAATATAAGGCAACCAACTGTTTTCTGCAAAAATCGGACTAACCGATGCCATTTGTTCAGGGCCTTTCAAGACATTAACTAATAAATAGACCAGCAACGATGAGGCAATAAAATTAAACATAATGGTGGTGATCACAATATGCGAGCCACGATACGCATTTAGCCAGCCAGGAATAAATGCCCACAACGCGCCAAACAGCGCAGCGCTAATCGTCGTTAACACCAATAACAGCCAAAAAGGCAAGCTATCACCAAAAGTACCGCACACGACAGCAACGCCGATGCCGCCTAAGGTCGCTTGCCCTTCGGCCCCGATATTAAACAAACCAGCATGCCAAGCTAACGCGACCGACAAGCCAGTAAACATAAAGTTGGTCGCATAAAATAAGGTGTAACCTATGCCCTCACTATTGCCAAAAGCACCAAACATTAAGATTTTAGCCGCGTAACCGACATCGACATCGGTCGCCATTAACACGACGGCACCCGCAATGAGTGCCAAACCAATATTAACCACAATTAATAATAAACTGTTAAACCACGGTGGGAAATCCCTATTCATTATTAGCTCCCAACGTCATTAGCAGCCGCAGTTTTTGCTTGGCCAGTTGCGACTTATCAAGCAAAGCGACTATTCGGCCTTGTTGAAATATCACGGCGAGATCCGCCAAGCTAATCACTTCATCTAAATCATCAGCAACCAATAATATTGCGGTTCCGCGCTGCCGCAGATCAAATAATTGGCGATAAATTAGCGCAATGCCTGCGACATCGACCCCATGAGTTGGCTGGTTTAACAGCAAGAGCTGCGGCTGCTGGTTTATTTCGCGCGCCAGGACCATTTTTTGTTGATTGCCCGCCGAAAAATAACCACTTTTCATCTTTGGATTATGCGGCCGAATATCCCATTGCGTCATCAACTGGGCGCAGTGGTTTAAATTGCTACTACGGCTTAAGCCACTCCAAAACCACTTTTTTGAACAACAACCTAACATCAACGACTCAACCAGCGAAAACTCACTAATTAAACCGAGTCCGAGCACTGAATTTGGCACATAACCAATGCCCAGCTCGCGTGCCTGGGAGATATTATACGCAGTGGAGGCATCAAACTTTCGACCAGCAAAGGTTATTTGCCCCCAATCAAAGCCTGAACGCCCAGCGATAACATCCAATAACTCGCTTTGGCCAGCACCGGGCAAACCAACCAGGGCAACAATTTGGCCGCTATTAATTGTTAAATCAATATCTTTAAGTAACAAGCTAGGCACTGCCGCTTTACTTAGCGGCGACCGATATCTATTAAGCTTGGTCACCGTTAACACCGGCTGCCCAGTAACACAAACGGACTTATCAATGATCTGGGGGATCGTCACTTCATGACCAACGACCAATTTAGTTATCTGAGCAACGCTAACATCCTTGGGCTCGATACTCTTAATCACCTCGCCTTGTTTAATCACCGAGATAACATCGCAAATATGATGTAAGGCCACCAATTTATGCGATACCACCACCACCGAAATACCCTGGGTTTTAAGTAACACAAACAGCTTAAATAAATGCTGCGATTCAGCGGCGGACAACAAAGCCATTGGCTCATCTAATATCAATACCCTAACGCCGCGGTATAACGCCCTTAGAATGTCAACTTGCTGACGTTGGCTATAACTTAAGTCTGCCATAATCTGATTTAATGAGAATTTAAATCCGAACTCTCGGCTTAAGTGTTGCAATTCTTGTTCAGCCACGCGATTCGTTTGATAAACATAACTATCAATTGGCTGCCCCAACACAATATTTTCTAATACTGAGAGCTGTTCGAGCCAACTAACCTTTTGATGCAACATGCCAAGGCCATGAGCTATCGCCGCTTTTGGGTCATCAACAGCAATCACCGCGCCATCAAATTTTATGCAGCCGCTATCAGGCTGTTCAAGGCCATAAGCTATTTGCATTAAGGTTGATTTACCCGCACCATTTTCACCGACAATACCGTGAATTGATCCCGCAGCAACACTGAGCGAAGCGTTGTGAAGTGCCACATTGCCCGCAAAGTGTTTCGATATATTGACGAGCTCTAATGCCGGAACTAACGTCATCGACAGGCACCTGCAACCGTATGATGCTCAATCTTTATTTTTCCCGTCAGCAGTTGCTGTTTTATCTGCTGAATTTTGATGTAATGCCGATCACTATAAAGCTGACGATTATGGTGGTCTCTGACCAATTCTACCCAATTATCTTGCATATTATAATTGATGACACCGCTGGCCCAGCTGCCATCGATAGAACTTGTGACGGAGGCAAAAACTGCCTGGCCAACCTTTTTAACCATCGACGTTAACATGCTCTGTGGCTGCAATGCATTTTGATTCGAGTCGACCCCAATCGCTAAAATATTGGCTTCATGAGCGGCTAAGTACACTCCGCGACCCGAGCCGCCTGCCGCGGCAAATAACACATCGGCCCCACGCTCAATTTGACTTTTAGCCAGTTCGTTGGCCTTGCTTGGATCATTCCAAGCGTTAACCGTTGAGCTAATGTAATTTTTAACCACCACGATATTTGGGCTAACATAACGCGCGCCTTGGATATAACCACAACTAAATTTAGTAATTAGCCCAACATCCATGCCACCAACAAACCCTATCACCTGCGAGTTGCTATTCATCGCTGCCAGCGCCCCGGCCAGATAGGCGCCCTGCGCCTCATCAAAAATTATCGATTGCACATTGGGTAAATCAATCACACTGTCCAGCACCACAAAAGCTTGGTCGGGAAACAACTTGGCTGCTTTGGTGATCGCCGGCGCCGTATTAAATCCGACGCCAATAATCGGCTGATAGCCACGCTGAGCTAATTTGATCACAGCTTGCTCTATTTGGGCGGAACGGGCCGGCTCAAACTCTTTAACCGCAATGCCCGCAGCTCGTAGCTTTAACACGCCATTGACATACACCGCCTGACTAAAGGATTGGTCAAATTTGCTGGCGCCATCGTAAATAACCGCAACTCGCACCGGCAACGGCTCGGCCATCGAGATTGACGAGAACAACCAAGCCAGGATTAAACATATTCGTTTCAAGGAAAAGCCTCTACTGATGAGTCGGCATGCCGCGAGTTACCGCGTTAAGCAAACGCTTAGTTTTACGATTAACGCTATTATTTTTTTGCTGTTGCTCAGCCAACGCCCACTCGATATGCTCTGCCACTAATTCCGTGACTTGTGATTTTTTAGCATTTAACACCGCGACAATTTCTTCGTCATAAGGGGCATTGCCCAGCGCCACCGCAATATTTCTTAACCAACGTTCGTGGCCAATACGGCGAATAGCTGAGCCTTCGGTCTGTTTTAAAAAGAACGATTCACTCCAACTGAACAACTCAACCAGCTCTGGCGAATGCAGATCTTTACGTGGTTTAAAATCGTCTTCATCACTGGCTTGGGCAAACTTATTCCACGGACAAATCAACTGACAATCATCGCAGCCATAAATTCGGTTGCCTATTGCTTTGCGAAATTCCAGTGGTATTTCACCAAATTTTTCAATCGTTAAATAAGAAATACAACGCCGACCGTCAACTACATAAGGTTCTGTTATCGCGCCGGTCGGGCAAATAGTTAGACAGGCAACACAGCTGCCGCATTGCTCAACTACGGGCTGCGAAATTGGCAATGGCAAACTAATCAACAGCTCACCTAAAAAGAAAAACGACCCTGCTTGCTGATTAATAATCAACGAATGTTTACCGACCCAGCCCAGCCCAGCCTTTTCGGCCAGCGGACGCTCCATCACCGGCGCCGAATCAACAAACGGGCGTGCAATGATATCACTGACCTCTGTTTCAATTTTTTGCTGTAACTTTTTCAGCCGATTACGCATCATTTTATGGTAATCACGACCTGTCGCATAACGGCTAATATAGCCTTTCGTCGGTTGCTTCATCGTCGACACGATCAGCGCTTGCGGTGGTAAGTAATCTAGTCGAACACTTATCACGCGTAAGGTGCCCGGCAGTAATTCTTCGGGACGCGCGCGCATCATGCCATGACGAGCCATGTAATCCATGCCCCCATGATAGCCGTGATCAAGCCAGCGTTGTAACGCAGCCTCATGACTGCTCAGATCGGTATCGCTAATCCCAACATCATTAAAACCAAGCTCAAGCGCCCACACTTTTATTTTGTCAGCTAATTGCTGATAAAAAACACTGCTGTCCACGAAAAATCTCTCTTAAAAAAATCATCGCTACTCTAGCATTTTTTCCGATTTTTTTCAGCCTCAGCGCCGCTTTATCTGCGGTGATGTTATTTAATGATCGCAGCGCTAATTAGTTCCTGCGTCACCGCGCTAACTTCAGTCTTCGCCCCAACTAAATAACCGCGCGCTAATGGCGGTGCAAAAGAGCATCATTGCCAATAATGAAAATATATTAGGCAACAATTCCATTACGTTAGCACCATTTAGCATAATGTCTCGCATGCCAGAAACTAAATGAGTGAGCGGCACAAAGTTAGCCACCAGCTGTAAAATGGGGTGCGCACTGTCAAGCGAGAACCACACGCCAGATAAAAACATCATCGGCCAAGACACCATATTAAGCAGCCCGCCAGCAAATTCTTCACTTTTACATTTGCTCGCCATCATTAATCCAACCGATATCAGTGCCATGCTGCCACATAACATTAAGACAAATAAGTCGAAATACGAGCCATTCATTTTTAGTCCTAACAATTCAACGCACGCTAACGCAATCAACATTGATGTTAGTAATTGAATGAACATGCGTGATAAAATTTGCGAGAAAATAAACTCACTGGCCGATAACGGCGTGGCTTTAAGCCGTTTAAGCACACCATTTTTACGATATCGAACAATAACAAAACCAATACCAAACAGGCCACTAAACATCATATTCATGCCAATAATGCCGGGTAAAACCCAGTCGACATAACTAATCGCTTGCCCGCTGACTTCTTGCATTTCAATTGGCTGCTTAACTTGTGACTTTAGAATAATTTCGAGTAAATATCCTTTAGCCGACTGCGGATTAAGCCAGTAACGTTGCAAGCCCGGGTCGATAACCAAGTCGAGCTGATGTTGCCGTAATTTGGTTAATGCTTGCTCAGTTTGTGGGTAAGTTACAAATTCAATGTGTTTAAGCTGACTAAAGTCGCTAAAAACATTCGGCTGTTGCGCAGTAGTTGCTGTAATTAAGCCAACCCGATACTGGTCGGGCTGTCCTTGGCTAAATGCCAATGACAAACCTAACACCAATAATAATGGGAAAGCGATATTCCAAGATAATGACGCGCGATCACGCACAAATTCTAAGTTTCTGGCATGCCACAAAGCCAACATTCGTCTAAACAAGTGAATTACTCCCGCAATGCGTGTCCGGTTAATTTCAAAAATAAATCTTCGAGGGTTGGCGCTGTGATAGTTAAACCGTCAATCGCCACTTGATGACGCAGCAGTTGGGTCACTACGGCATCAACTCGCTCGGTGACAATTTCAATTTCGTGCTCATTTTCAATAATTTCAAAATCAAAAACATTCGGATCGGTAATAACACCACGAGGCAGCTTTACCATCATGCCTGGCAAGTGCTGAGTTAATAGCTGCGCTGGCGAGCCCAGTGCAATAACCTTACCTTGATCCACTATCGCAATACGGTCGCACAATACTTGTGCCTCATCCATGTAATGCGTCGTTAACAAAATAGTTTTACCCTGGGCTTTTAATTGCTTAATCAATTGCCAAAAATTACGTCTGGCTTGTGGGTCAAGTCCGGTAGTAGGTTCGTCCAAAAAGATCAACTGCGGATCATTAATCAGGGCCAGTGCTAATAACAAGCGTTGACGTTGGCCACCTGATAGTTTGCGGTTATCTCGCTTGAGCAGGTCTTGCAACGCGCAACTGTCAATCAGTTGTGCTAGCGGCACCGGATTATCATAGAGCGCTCGAAATAATTTTAAGGTATCGGTCACCGTCAAAAAATCCTGTAACGCGGTGTTTTGAAATTGAATGCCAATTTGCTGTGCAAACTGCTGATCGCGAAGCTGGCCATTAAACAAGACCTCGCCGGAATCGGCATTAATGACATCTTCTAATATTTCAATGGTCGTCGATTTTCCGGCACCATTAGGGCCCAACAAACCAAAACATTCCCCTTGATAAACATCAAAAGATAAATGATCAACTGCACGCACTTCCGGGTATTGTTTAACCAGATTGCGGGCGCTTAAAATTACATCTGACACAGCGATTTCCTTGCTCAAAAAAGTAGCACACCTTAATGCAGTCTACCCTTAATCTGAGTACAAAACAGCTAATATTCAATAAAAACAATACACTTAAGTATGAAATACCTAGTAGCACTAAAAACATCAAATTTGCAATCGATCCTAGCGTTGCTGTGATCGGGGCTTGGTGTATCTAATAACCTGGTATTAGCGTTACCGAGCTAAAATATCATTTTAGCTCGGTGCTTGGGAATATTTGAGATGGGCAAGTGGTTTTTCATTTAGGGTAGGTGTTTTATTCATTGAGGGCGAGCGTTAGCCCTACCGCTTGCAAACGGGTGGAATGCTTAATTAACTCATCAAAAAAACCTTTTTTATCAGTAATTGATGGTGTCATTTCGACTTTAATTTGTTGCTCAGTAAATTGAAGTTTCAGTGGCATGCAGGCTATATTGAGCCGCCCTTGGGTACATGAAATAGCTAACCGAAACAACGCGATTAAAAAGACTAATCGCGCTTTAGTTACCCCAACCAAGTCAGGCTCCAGTTTTATATTGCCGCGATGATTTCCAATTAATATTTTTAACAACCAGCGCTCCTCTTCACTAAAGCCCAACATTTCACTGTGCTGAACAATATAAGCCCCATGTTGTTGGCGTTTAACCGAGTTAATGCTTAGGCCAATCTCATGCAACTGCGCCGCCCACGTTAAGGCGTGTAATTCAGCATCATTGAGTGGCACGACTGACGAGTGCTTAACTGATTTTAGTTGCTTTGATTGCAGCTCGAGTTGGTCACCAAATTGGTTAATTTGCGCAATAACACGACGACTGTAATCGTGATCTGTGTGATATAACTTGCACATACTGCTAATGGTACGTTCTCTACTATCACTGTCGCTGCGGGAATGACTTAAACCATACAATACCCCCTCCCTTAGCGCGCCGCTGCAATAAGTTAGGCTGGCGATCGCCAAGATATCAAAACACGCGCTAACAATAGCCACGGCACCGGGTAACAAGCTTAATTTGTCAGCGGGGATAGATCGCAATGGAATGTTGTCGCAAGTTTGCCAATGCAACAATTGTTTTTTTAAGCGCTTGAGCTGTTTGGCGCTAATTTTACTGCTGCCATTAATCTCTTTTAAGCACAGCTCAATCATTTTAAACGCGCCCGATGTTCCCAGCACAGTTTTCCAACCGTATTGACGAAAACGATCGGCGACGGTCGATAAATGAATAATCGCACAGTCGTAAGCTTGATCAAATTGTTGCTGACTAATATTACCATCGACAAAAAACTGACGCCGAAACTGTCCGGTGCCAATCTCCAAACTTTCTTTAAGACAGGTATCAAAATGGCGACCAATCACCAACTCGGTACTGCCACCTCCGATATCAATCACCAGTGTGCGGCCTTTAATCGCTTGGGTATGAGCGACGCCTTGATATATCAAAGCCGCTTCAGTTTGACCATCAATCACTTCAATCGGGTATGGCAATACTTTAAAGGCCGCCTTAATGAACTGGTCGCGATTTTTCGCCTTACGTAAACTATGCGTCGCGACAATGCGCACCGCACTATGGGGCAACCGAGAAAAACGTTGCGAAAATTCTTTTAAGCACTCAACCCCCCGACTAATCGCTGCAGCCGTTAAATTGCCATTGGCGTCAAAGCCGTCACTTAACGAAACTTGCTGCTTTTGACGGTCAACAATAGTGAGACACCCCGCATGCTCCTTGGCAATAATTAAATGAAAACTGTTCGATCCAATATCTATCGCAACAACATGTCGGGTCGTGTTCATAACGTTACCTCATGTGAAATAAACTGTTGAGTGTGCTCTGCTTTAGCACGCGAATTTTCCAGTGTTTTCGGCGGCTTGAGGTAATGGTGAATTTCAAGCTGGGCATCATTTTTAGCAATAAGTTCAATATACGCTTGCTGATAAGGGTTTGATTGCGGTTGATTGATTAATCGAGCTTTGACGTTGTCCTGCAATTGAATATTAATGATATCGATAATAGTTTGTTTAACTTGCGGGCACAAAATAGGGCAACCTACTTCGACCCGTTGCTCAATATTACGGGTCATCCAATCTGCCGAAGAAATATAAACTTTAGGCTGGCCATTATTGTTAAAAATGGCCACGCGTGGGTGCTCAAGATAACGTCCGACCAAGCTTATCGCATTAATATTTTCGCTTTGCCCTACAATACCAGTCACTAACGAGCAAATACCGCGCACAATTAAATTCACGTTAACCCCAGCATTATTGGCTTGGTATAATTTATTGATGAGTTTTTTATCGACTAAATTATTTAATTTAAGGGTAATGCCGTTACTTTGATTATTTGAGGCCGCTTTAATTTCCTGATCAATCAGCTGGTTTAATTCTTCTCTGGCGTTTATCGGTGAAACCAGCAAATGTTTAAACTGGTATTTGTGATAAG
This sequence comes from Gammaproteobacteria bacterium, assembly GCA_013214945.1. Taxonomy (NCBI): domain Bacteria; kingdom Pseudomonadati; phylum Pseudomonadota; class Gammaproteobacteria; species Gammaproteobacteria bacterium. The sequence goes on along the minus strand of JABSRT010000006.1, from coordinate 83,405 downwards.
GTTTTTCAATAAACTCAAATACCTTGCTAACTTCTTTAGTGATTTCCGGGTGGCAAGTAAACAAGCTAAAGTCGGTATATATTTTGGCGTTTTTTTCGTTGAAGTTCCCGGTGCCAATATGGGCATATTGCACCAAACCTTGCTCTTCAAGTCGGCTAATTAAGCATATTTTGGCATGAACCTTTAACCCTTCAATGCCGTAAGATACCTGCGCGCCGGCATTGGTGAGCTTTTCTGCCGAAATTAAATTCGCTTGTTCGTCAAATCGTGCTTTAAGTTCGATATTAACCTTAACGATTTTGCCATTTTTTACCGCTTCAATTAACGCTGAGATCACCCGTGATTTTTTGGCCACTCGGTACAAACAAATTTCAATTTGCTTAACTTTGGGATCAAAGGCCGCTTGGCGCAATAACTCAGTAAAATGTGAAAACTTATGATACGGATAATACAGCAAGATATCCCGTGCCTTAATCGCACTAAAAGCGGTAGTAAACTGCTCAAATTGAGGATGTTCTAGCGCCGGTATTTTACTAAACTCGAGTTGTTTATTGTCCAAACTCGGAAATTCAATAAAATCTTTAAAGCTATGATAACGGCCACCAGCGATCAGCCCCTGATTATGGCTAATCTTTAAGTTTTTCTTGAGTGTCTTAAGCATCTCGGCTGGCATTTTGTGATCAAAGACTAACCGCACTGGCGTAGCGTTAAGACGCCGGCGTAAGCTTTTACTCATTTGCTCATATAAGCTTTGGCTAAATTCTTGTTTTACGTCCAACTCAGCATCGCGGGTTAGCTTCATTGAATAGGCATTAATTTTATCAAACTCGAAAAATCCAATGAAAATGTCCCTTAAACAATGGCGAATAATATTATCAAGCAAGATAATGTTTTTCGCGCCGCTGACCGGATCTTTAGGCAATTCGACAAAACGTGGCACATTGCTGCTAGGCACTTCAACCAAGGCATATTGCGTTTGATTAGTTTGCTCGATGCCAACCATTAAATAGGTGCTTTCGTCATTAATAAGATCTATAAGCTTCATGTTGTTATTAATAATTAGCGGGAATATATGACGGCGTAACTTGGCGTGATAATAATCGGTTAACCACAAGCCCTGCTGTTGACTCAGCTGTGTTTCATTAATGAGGTTGATATTATTGTCAGCCAAACGGCGCAATAGAACAAGGTATGTTTGGTCAAATTCAGCTTGTAAATTGATGACTTTATCTTGAATGTCATCAAAGAGTTTTAACGCGATTAATTTTTGATTTGGCGCTTGCAACAACAATACTTGGCGCCGAAGATTAGCAACCCGAACCCGGTAAAATTCATCCATGTTGCTAGAATAAATACCTAAAAAACGTAATCGTTCTAATAAGGGCACGTTATCATCTTGCGCTTCTTGCAATACCCGATGATTAAATGACAACCAACTAAGTTCTTTTTCTAAATAATTATATTGATCCATAATGCGACACTCTAGCGCTAGAAGTCGTCATTTTAAATCCGCAAGATGACAAATATATTACAGTTTTACGAAGAGCTTATTACGCGTGCAGCAAGTAAACTTCGTTATGTCAGCGACATCTTTGCAACAAAAAAGACCGCCTAAGCGGTCTTTTAGCACGAACAAATCTTCGCGTATTCTTGTTAACTTAGTGCCAACCCTCTACGTCTTTCATGTCAGGTAATTCATGTGCGATACCCTTATGACAATCGATACAGGTTTTTTCACCACTGGCCAATGCGCTTGAGTGCATCTTAACGCTGCGGCTGCCTTGCTCACTAAAATCCATGTATTCAAAGTTGTGGCAGTTACGACACTCTCGAGAGTCGTTGTCCTTCATCCGCTTCCATTCGCGCATCGCCATCGATTTACGGTGTTCAACAAACTTCTCTCGGGTATCTATTACCCCCGTCAGCATGCCCCAGACCTCTTTACTGGCGGCAATTTTACGAATAATTTTATGGGTCCAATCCTTTGGTACGTGACAATCTGGACAAGTAGCCCTCACCCCAGAACGATTCGAGTAATGAATGGTTTCACGATATTCCTGATACACATTATCAGCCATTTCATGACAGCCGGTACAAAACTCTTCGGTATTAGTCAGGGATAACGCGGTATTAAAGCCGCCCCAAAATACCACACCACCGATAAAGCCCAGCGCGAGTATTAGTCCGACGCCCGCTTTGCTCGGCGCTGACAACGTCCGCCATATTTTTTTCAATAGTTTCATTAGCACTTCCCTCAGGCTACTTATTGCTGACTCAAAGAATCAACAGCCTTAAAGTCATTTTCAACCAGCGGCTTGCCATCAACTTGTGGCACATGACACTGTAAACAGAAATAACGACGCGGTGAAACATCAGACAAGGTCATGCCTTCTCGCGTTTCAAAGTGGGTTGGGCTGACTTTTGTTGCGCCCGTTTCACGCGCATATTTCCACCCATGACAAGATAAACACTTATTTGCGTTTAAATTAATCTTATAACCACGTATTTGATGTGGAATGATTGGTGGTTGATGCACATAGTTGCGTTGCAACGGTTCGCGATCTTTAATCACTCGTTTGTGCTTATCGGCACTGCGGGTGACATCGAGTTCGATTACGCCGCGCAGTGATTCAACACCACCGCTATTTGATGGTATGACTTGATCTTCTTGTGCTACGGATCCCGCAGCAAAACCCATTATCATTAGGGCTAATATGATTTTTTTCATTGTATACTCCGCCTAGAGGCTCACCGTTAACAAAAGTGGCTCACCGTTAACAAAATGCTTTACGATGCCCTCACGGTGACAAACACCGCGCGGGCATTAGGCTTAGGCCTTACGCACTTTTATTGCACATTTTTTAAAGTCAGTTTGCTTTGACAAGGGATCTGTCGCATCAAGGGTCAGCTTATTAATCAACTGACGAGCATCAAACCAAGGCACAAACACTAAACCAACGGGTGGTCTGTTGCGGCCACGGGTTTCAATTCTGCTTTTCATTTCACCACGACGCGACTCGACAATGACTTCATCACCGCGACGTAAGTTGCGCTTACGGGCGTCATCAGGGTGCATAAAGACCACCGCATCAGGGAAGGCACGGTATAGCTCTGGTACTCGACGGGTCATAGACCCAGAGTGCCAATGCTCAAGCACGCGGCCAGTACATAACCACATATCGTATTCTTGATCTGGTGATTCTGGTGGCGCTTCATACGGGGCAGCGATAATCAGTGCTTTACCGTCTGGCTTGCCGTAAAACTCAAAGTCTTTACCTTTGCCAACATAAGGATCTGAGCCTTCTTTAAAGCGCCATTTGGTTTCTTTGCCATCCACTACCGGCCAACGTAAGCCGCGAGCGGTGTGATACATTTCATACGGCGCTAAATCGTGACCATGACCACGACCAAACGTCGCATATTCTTCAAATAAGCCCTTTTGCACATAGAAGCCACAATCGTTGGCGTCATCATTAAGCTCTTTGGCCTCGTCAATTGAAAACGCATCAACATTGCCATTGCGATACAAGACGTCGTACATTGTTTTACCACGTAAATGAGGCGCAGCAGCGAGCAGCTCTTCGGTCCACACTTCTTCAATTTTAAAGCGTTTTGCAAACTCCATTAATTGCCATAAGTCAGATTTCGCCTCACCCGGCGCTTTAACCTGCTGGAACCAATGCTGAGTCCGGCGCTCGGCATTACCGTAACAGCCTTCTTTTTCGACCCACATCGCGGTCGGTAAGATCAAGTCAGCCGCCTGACAAGTCACTGTAGGGTAAGGGTCAGACACCACGATAAAGTTTTCAGGGTTACGATAGCCCGGCAAACCTTCTTCATTGATGTTGGCTGCCGCTTGCATGTTGTTATTACACATCACCCAATAAGCATTTAACTTGCCGTCTTTAAGCATCCGGTTTTGCAGCGCGGCGTGATAACCCGGTTTGGCCGGAATAGTACCTTCAGGTAATTTCCAAATTTTTTCTGCAATGTCGCGATGGGCTTTTTTCTTAACCAGTAAATCAGCCGGCAAGCGATGCGAGAAAGTGCCAACTTCACGAGCCGTGCCACAAGCTGAAGGCTGACCCGTTAATGAAAATGGGCCATTGCCTGGCTCGGATATTTTACCGGTTAGCAAGTGAATGTTATAAACCAAGCTATTCATCCAAACACCACGTGTGTGCTGGTTCATGCCCATGGTCCAGAGCGACATTACTTTAATCTTAGGATCGGCATAAGCTTTCGCCATTTCTTCTAGTTTGTGAGCCGGTACGCCAGAAATTTCGACCGTTTTTTCTAAAGTATATTCAGCAACTTGTGCTTTGTATTCTTCAAAGGTCATGTCATACATTTTACCTGCAGACTTTACATTTTTAGCCGCTTGCTCAAGCTTGTGCTCTGGGCGCAAGCCATAACCGATATCGGTGGTGGCTTTTTTGAAATGGGTATGTTTATTAACAAAATCCCAGTTAACCGCGTCATGCTCAATAATGTAATGCGCAATGTAGTTAGCAATAGCCAAATCGGTATTGGGAGTAAAGATCATGCCATTGTCAGCGAGCTCGAATGAACGATGGGTATAAGTCGACATCACATGCACTCGTACATCACTATCAGATAAACGCCGATCCGTTAAGCGAGTCCATAAAATAGGGTGCATTTCAGCCATGTTTGAACCCCACAGCACAAAACAGTCTGAGTGTTCAAAATCGTCATAACAGCCCATCGGCTCATCAATGCCAAAGGTCCGCATAAAACCACCGACCGCAGACGCCATGCAGTGACGCGCGTTGGGATCAATATTGTTAGAGCGAAAGCCAGCTTTCATGAGCTTAACCGCGGCATAACCTTCCATCACCGTCCACTGACCCGAACCAAACATGCCAACTGAGGTCGGCCCCTTTTCTTTGAGCGCTTTTTTAAATTTTAACGCCATCACATCAAACGCCTTGTCCCAACTAACCGGAACAAAGTCACCTTCTTTGTCGTATTCACCATTGGTCATTCGTAACAATGGCTGGGTTAAACGATCCTTACCGTACATAATCTTCGATAAAAAATAACCTTTAATACAATTTAAACCTTTGTTTACCGGCGCATCGGGGTCACCTTGCGTGGCGACAACTTTGCCATCTTGGCTACCGACCAACACACTACAACCGGTGCCACAAAAACGGCATGGTGCTTTGTCCCATTTAATTTTACTTTTAGCGGGATCTGTTACCAAATTTGATGCCGCTACCGGTACAACAACTCCGGCTGCAGCTGCTGTTGCTGCTATTGCATTTGCTTTTATGAAGTCACGTCTTGAAAGACTCATCACTTCTTCTCCTAACTTAGGGGTCTATTTGCTAATTATTTATTATTGTTACGAACTGTTTTTATCGACTATCTAAAATTGATTGGCTCATTGGCCGCTTTAGCTTGGTGTGGGATCAAGCCCGCATCGTTATGGTGGAAAATTAACGACGCATCTAACACTCCATCTAACGTGCTTAAGTGGGTAATCACATCAACAATATTCTTTTCTTGCTCGGTAGCTTCCACGGTCACAACCATCGCGCCCTGCGCCGATATGTCATGAACTTCAGTACCTGGCAACGCATTGAGCAATGCCGATACTTTTTTACCGTTATGTGGAAAAACCTTAACTAAGACCCCCGCAATGTGGACCGGAGCTTGTTCGAGTAAATTAATCACTTTAATATTCCTGTTAATGTTGGGATGATTTGTTCAGCAGCTTCAAAATAAAGAGAGAAACGGCAGCAACACCGACAAACCCAAAAATGAAAATGGTCGGCATGGCCAAATAGCCTAAAATGGTCCAAATCATCGACTCAAGTGCGCTCATACTTAAGACTCCTGTTGCGGTTAAATACATTCGATATAGGCATTTTAGGTCGCTTTTTGGCCACTGCATTGATCATGGTCAATCTTTAGAATTAACACCCAATAAAACTGTGGGTTTATTGTTTTAGAACAATAAAGACTAATAAACGATGGTATAACTGCCGATATCAATTGATGTTAAAGGCTGCTATAAACTGACAACTGACTTAATAAGGAATAACAAAAATGGGAATATTAGATGCCCTAATGGGCAATGCCAGCGAACTAGATAGCCAAGAGCTCAATCAAGAGTTTTCACCGATTTTGGCCGATAATGAGCAAGTAGAATTGGGTTTTAAACTGATTAGAGATATGTTTATTTTTACCAACAAACGAATGATTATTATTGATAAACAGGGCATAACCGGTAAAAAAGTCGAGTACCATTCGGTCCCTTATAAATCAATTACCCACTTTATTGTTGAAAGCGCCGGTCACTTTGATATGGACAGTGAATTAAAAATTTGGATTTCAGGCAGATCAGAGCCCATTGTGCATGAACTGAGAAGCGGTGCCGATGTGGTAGCGATTCAGAAAACATTAGCCAATTGCATGTTTAACTAACCAACCGCTGCCTAAATTGATCATGATAGGTTTGTCGGCGTTGCAGGCCTATAGAGTAATTTCTTGATCCTGACTAATCAGGCGTTCTTTATTTTTTTTCGTTAATTTTTTTAGCCGAGCCTCTAATTTACCCGCCATGCTGCGGTTAGCGACGGCTTGACTAAAGACCAAGCTAACCGGGCGGCGCACCCGCGTATATTTAGCGCCTTTGACCGAGCTATTATGCTCATGTTCACGGCGGGCTAAGTCGGTGGTGACCCCACTATATAATGAGTTATCTCGACACCTGACCATATAAACAAACCAAGCGGATTCTTTTGCGACTTCAGTCATTGCGTGCTCTAACAATTATTCAATTTAATTTGCCACAATAACACCTTAATCCAAATAACTCGCTTACTTAGTTTGATCGCTTGTTGTTTGGCTGACAAATAAACAGCTTGGACTTTCTAAGTCACTACGTGCGCCAGTTAAGTGGGTCAGCACTATCTAAGCGGCCTGAGTTTGGGTACAATATCGGCTCTAAAATTGATAGCTGGATCACAAAAAATGAATCAAAACGAAATGAAAAAAGCAGCAGGCTGGGCGGCATTACAATACGTTGAGAAAGATACCATCATTGGTGTTGGTACCGGTTCGACCGTCAATCATTTCATTGATGCATTAGGCAGCATTAAAGGCGATATTGAAGGGGCAGTCTCAAGTTCAGAAGAATCTACTCGCCGCTTAAAAGAATATGGCATTCCAGTTTTTGACTTGAACAGTGTCGACGGGTTAAGCATTTATGTTGATGGCGCCGACGAAATCAACCACAACATGCAAATGATTAAGGGTGGCGGCGCAGCCTTAACCCGAGAAAAAATTATTGCAGCCGTGGCTGATAAATTCATTTGCATCGCCGACCAATCTAAATACGTGAAATTGCTCGGTGAGTTTCCACTGCCAGTCGAAGTCATTCCAATCGCCCGTTCACATGTTGCCCGCCAATTAGTTAAGCTTGGTGGCGATCCCGTTTACCGCTCAGGTGTTGTCACAGATAACGGCAATGTCATTCTTGATGTTTATAACTTAAACGTTGAAAATGCCTGCCAATTAGAGCGCGATATCGACAGCATTGTCGGCGTTGTTACTAACGGCTTCTTTGCTAAGCGTAGCGCCGACATACTTCTGATGGCGACCAATGACGGGGTCAAAACGATTAACATTTAATCGCAATAAACACTAGCCAACTTTAGTCGAAAGGGCGACATAAACTCGCCCTTGATTTAAACGCTCATTTGAAATAATCATTGATTTACTCACTACTCTGTATAATTAACTACAGATAACTCTCAATATATCTTGTTCATATCAAAAAAAACCAACAGTTCCTACCGATTTAACCTTTTATTAACACTGCGCCCTATAAATCTTATTTATATAAGTAATAACTGGCAGTAATATCGATTCAGTCTTAGTAAAACAATAACTGACAAGCCAATAGTTTAGCGGGTTTTAGCATTAAAAAACTTTTTTATAGTTATTTCGATTTACCCCTCCACTTGAGCCGTTAAATTTGTTACTTTAAGTCATCATTATTACCCTATAGTTGCAAGGAATAAAAAAAATGGCTCATTTTTCACTCACTAAAGACAAAATCAAAATACTGTTACTTGAAGGCCTGCATCCAAGCTCGCTAGAAGTCCTGAAAAATGCCGGTTACGAAAACATCGAGTGTTTGAAAACCTCCCTGCCAGAAAATGAGCTAATCGAAAAAATTAAAGATGTTCACTTTGTTGGTATCCGCTCTCGTACCGAATTAAATGAAAACGTATTGGCCGCAGCGAACAAACTTGTGGCTATTGGCTGTTTTTGTATTGGCACCAATCAAGTGAATTTGGCCGCGGCAGCGCAGCGTGGCATTCCGGTCTTTAACGCCCCATTTTCAAATACGCGCTCAGTAGCTGAATTAGTCTTAGGTGAGTCACTGTTATTATTGCGTGGCATTCCAGAAAAAAGCGCCAAAGCACACCGCGGCGAATGGCAAAAGTCGGCGATTGGTTCATTTGAAGCGCGTGGCAAGCAACTCGGTATTATTGGCTACGGCCATATCGGCATGCAATTAGGGATCTTGGCAGAAAACCTTGGCATGCGTGTTCGTTTTTATGACATCGAAGATAAGCTACCACTGGGCAATGCGAGCCAAATCGCTAAAATGGATGAGCTATTAGCTACCTCAGACATCGTGACTTTACATGTGCCTGAAACGCCACAAACGAAATATATGTTTAAAGCGGCAGAAATGGCCAAAATGAAACCTGGTGCAATATTAATTAATGCTTCTCGCGGCACAGTGGTGCAAATAGACGATTTGGCAGCAGCGCTTAAGAGCGGCCAAATTGGCGGCGCCGCCATTGATGTATTCCCAACTGAGCCAAAATCTAACAAAGAAGAGTTTAACTCGCCGTTACGTGGTTTTGACAATGTGATCTTAACTCCACACGTTGGTGGCAGCACCCAAGAAGCGCAAGAAAATATTGGGATTGAAGTGGCGGGTAAATTGGCTAAATATTCTGACAATGGCTCAACCTTGTCGGCCGTCAACTTTCCAGAAGTATCACTGCCCCATCATGTTGGTTGCTCGCGGTTATTGCACATTCACGTTAATCAGCCTGGCATCATGAACAAGATCAACATGGCCTTTGCTGAGCGTGAAATTAATATTACTGCCCAGTACTTGCAAACCACCGCTGACATTGGTTACGTCGTGATGGAAGTTGACTCAAAAGATGCTGATATCGCATTAGATGAGCTCAATAAAATTGAAGGTACAATTCGCGCAAGAACGCTTCACGCAAGCTAAGTCGGTTGCAATAAGCGACGGACCTTGCACAAAAAAGGGCTAGGGTATTTTACCCTAGCCCTTTTTTTTATGCCTAGGCTTAAATAACTTTGATCTCACCAGCAAACTACCTTAGGATCGGCGATAATTCCTGTTTTGTTATCTAAAGGTGTATCGTGTCAGTTTCTCAAGAGTTATTGCAGTTCAACGTATTCCCAAACCTGCCAATCGGCTTAACTAAATTTGTTGGACCTGAAGCCAAGCTGTTTTTACAGGGCCAATTAACCTGTAATATCGATCATCTTGAGTCACATAAGTCGTTACTTGGCGCTCATTGTGATCCAAAAGGCAAAACGCTAGCCGTATTACGCCTGTTACAGCACCAAGATGAAGTCTATGCGCTGCAACATCTCGACAATGTGGCCAGTCATTTACCGAGTTTAACGAAATACGCCGTGTTCTCTAAAGTCACCATTACCAATGCCAGCAGTGATTTTGTATTTACAGGTTTGTCTGGTCAATTAGCGACAACGTGGTTAACCCAGCAATCAGCATTGCCAGAGTCAGAACAAGATACGATTACTAGCGAGTTTGGCGTCATCAGCAGTTTTCCACGGACAGTGGCTGAACAACCACGGTACTTAGTCGTATCAAACCAGCAACAGGCACAAGCGTTAATGGCCGCGATGCCAACAGATACAGCTGAACAGCCTGCTTCATTATGGCAAGCATTAGATATCTTAAGTGCCACACCGTCGATGACCCCAAGTGGTCAGGCGGAGTTTGTGCCGCAAATGCTTAACCTGCAAATGATTGATGGCATCAACTTTAGTAAGGGTTGTTACATTGGCCAAGAGACCATTGCCCGCTTACATTTCCGAGGCAAGAATAAACGAGCAATGTTTGTTTTGAGCACGCCATCACAGCTTGAGGTTAAACCCGGTGATACGCTTGAATGTCAAGTAGAGTCAGGATGGCGCACCGCTGGCACGGTCATTAACAGCCAAGTATTAGCACAGCAAACTGTACTGCTGGCCATTTTGCCAGTCGACAGTGAACAAGGCAGTTTATTACGTTTAAAAGACCGTGATACCCTAATGACATTGACAATCCCAGACTATTTTGAAGATGTCTAAACTATTATTGAACACCTAATAAAAAGAATAAACCATGATTCAATTATCAGTACAGTTAGCCAGCATTGAATTGCTGCCATTGGCCCAAAAATCGTTATTGAGCGATTTGATTCAGGCCGAAGATTTTGACGCCTGCTTCACTGTTGAAGATGTGGCACAACTGTTAGCACTTAGCGCAGCTCCAGAGCCAATAGTGCAACTGCTGCGCGACCTTATCCCACTGGCGCAAACCTATAGCTTAACGCCTATTTCACAGTTTCAGGTTGGTGCGGTCGTGCAAGCCGCTTCCGGCGCAATTTATTTAGGTGCCAACCTTGAGTTTAGCCATCAAGCCTTAGGGCAAACGGTGCACGGTGAACAAGCTGCTATTAGCAACGCTTGGCATCATGGCGAAACTCAATTAATTAAATTAGCGGTTAGCGCAACGCCTTGTGGCCATTGCCGTCAATTTATCAACGAGCTAGTCCAAGCGGATCAACTGCAAGTTTATTTACCTGACAACCTGTCTCCACGTTTTGACAGCCTGTTACCGATGTCATTTGGACCAACTAATCTTGGCGTAAGTGAGCATTTAATGGATTCGACGCCTCATCAGCTGCACGCGCCGCTGATTGATGAGCTGCAACAACAAGCAATTGCCGGTGCCAATAAAAGCTACAGCCCGTATACATTAAGCCCTAGTGCTGTCGCATTGCAGACCAGCCGCGGTGTCTACGTGGGTCGTTACGCTGAAAACTGTGCCTATAACCCTAGTCTATCGCCTTTGCAATCGGCGCTGATTGCCTTGCATTTTTCCCGCGATGTTATTAGTGATATTAGCGCGGCGGTATTAGTTGAATCGACCTCAGCCCAAGTTTCGCAACGCGATGTGACCGCGAGCCTGCTGGCACAACTGTCACAGGTTACTCTGAGCCACTACCGTTATTAAGTTACAATTTATGGTGTTGAAATAGTCGCCTGTTGGCTTGTTAAAATAACGCAAAATAAAGCATAAACTGGAGTGTGGTTTATGCTTTATTTTAGTACTCAGTTAAGTAAATCACATAGAAGATGCGATCTTATTGGGTAGTGGGAAGTTAGCTAGAGTAGCCAACAGCAAGCGATTTTGATGATGAAAAACGCCGTTACCTACCGACTCTAGATAGCTGACTATAGAAAAAGAAAAAATAAAATAAAATAAACAGCCATCTACAGCATTGTAAAGCCAGCCTAAGTAATTATCAGCTTTACACCAATTAATGCCCTTATGTAGCCAACTTATGCCCCTGTGTAGCCAAGTAGCACATTGTAGTTTAAACTTTATCACCCTCTGTCAGCTGAACTTTATTATGCGTGTTGTATTTCTTCTATCAATATTAATACCTTGGTGTGCGATTGCCCAAACTGACTCTGCGCCAAAAACACTGCAACTTGCGTCAACGCAATGGTGCCCTTATGTCTGCAACGAAGATAAAGGCGCAGTAATACAGTATGTCGACGAAATATTAGCGCGTGAAAATATTAAGTTAACGGTTCAGGTATTACCTTGGTCTCGCGCAATTAAGCAAGCGAAATCAGGGGCAAGTGATGGGCTACTAACCGCTGGGCTAACCGAAGCTCAAGCATTAAGTTATACCCACAGCGCGCTGGGTTATTATCAAACCTGTTTTATCGCCCGTCAGGACAGTACTTGGCATTATGAGAAACCATTAAATATTAAAGGAGAAATCCTTGGTACAGTGCAAGGTTATGGCTATGGCCCTGAGTTAGATAACCTCATAAAAACCCGACCTGCATCCGTTTTAATGATCTCAGGTAGTAAAGTTGTTTCGCGGTTAATTGGTCTATTAAACAAAAAACGAATCGATATTGTCGCTATCGATATTCGCGAGTTCAAATGGATTCTTGGCAGCAATTTCATTGAAGAGATGGGATTAAAAAAGGTCGGCTGTTTAGCTAAAGAACCATATTATTTAGCATTAAACCCCGCTCTGATCGGACGAGAACAGCTCATTGAGATATTAGATATTGCGTTTGCTAAGTCAAAAAACAAACACCGATTACAACAACTGCTTGAAGCAATGTATTATAAACAAACACAACGACTGTTCTAGTAATAGCCCTTTATAGCGTAAATACTGGTCGAAGCCGTATACTCGGCAGCCAACGGTTAAAATCAAGGGCTGTTATTTCTCGGCTTTAAACAAGCTAACTATCGGTTATATAAGTGGTGATTTTAGCGGTAAGTAAATCGACTAAGCGCTGCCTTGCTTCAACGCTAGCCCACGCAATATGTGGCGTGATCACTAAATTAGCCCCCTGATAATCAAGTAAGCAGTTACCGGCAACCGGTGGCTCGGTGGATAATACATCAAGTGCCGCGCCTGCAATATCACCATTGATCAGTGCCGCCACTAAATCAGGCTCATTAATCAGGCCACCGCGCGCCGTATTAATCAATAACGCTGACGATTTCATCAGCTTTAAGCTATCACGGTTAATTAACTGCTCGGTTTCTTTAGTTTGCGGACAATGAAGGCTCACGATGTCGGCATGTTGCAACATTTGTTCAAATGAAACTCGCTCTTCGCGAATTGTGGTGGCTCCGGGGCGCTCTGCAATTAACAATTTCATGCCAAAGGCCTGCGCTAACTTTGCAGTAGCCTGACCCAAACTGCCAAAGCCAACCAGACCAAATTTTTTGCCAGCCAATTCAATCATTGGATAATCTAAATTACAAAAAAATGCACTTTTCTGCCACAAACCATCATTAATAAAAGTTTGGTATTGGCGCGCCTGATTTGTCAGCTGCAAGATCAAGCTAAAGGCGTGTTGCGCAACCGATGGCCCGGCGTAGCCTTGCACATTAATCACGGTTATCGCCAGCTCCTCGGCCGCTTCTAAATCGATATTATTGGTGCCTGTCGCCGCGACAGCGATTAACTTAAGCGCGGGCAATTGACTTAATACCGCGCGGCTAAGCTGGACTTTGTTGGTGATAATCACCTGCGCGCCCTGACAACGCTCGACCACCTGCGCCGCTGGCGTTAGAGAATGGATATCACAATGCGTAAATAGTGCCGATAAACTAGTTAAGTTTACATCTTGGCCTAACGTATCTCGATCAAGCACAACTGCATTTTTCATTAATCATTTTCCTTTTTGGCCGCGGGTAGACCGCAAAATTAGCAAATTAACGCTATAGCTTCAATTGATTATCCTGATAAACTAATATCTAACCATGATGCATTAGTAATATGCGTTAGTAATTGCCGAGTATCGGATAATGAAAGTACACCCTAGTAAAACCAGCTCAAATCAAGGTCATAAACCAACAGTACAGTCATGTATTTACTGCCGTAAGATTAGAGCCATTGCTATTTGGGGCGTGCTGATGTACATTTTTTTCCAATATTTCTATTTGTGATAAAAATTTAACGCCGTTATTGATTTAAACCACTGTAGTTAACGTAACTTAGCTATATAATATATACCTAATTTAATAGATTAATGCTGATATGTTCACCGATATATTTTCCGCTAGCGCCGCGATTTTCTATGGGCTAAGTTTGCTCTTAGTCTTAAAAAATCTATTTTTACATGCTCAGCTCAATGAACGACTCATTTTGGCTGTGGCTGGAAGTGCAATTGCTTGTCATGCCATTGCTCTGGCGACAACCATCATGGCTTCTGATGGCCAAAATATGAGCCTATTGGTGGTGGCCTCGATTGTGAGCTGGATTATTACCATCATGCTAACGTTAGCCTTGCCTCGATTTGCTATTGCGACGTTGCTGCCTGTTGTTTATGGCTTTGCTTTATTGGCGGTACTTGGCGTTTGGTTAGTGCCATCGAGTTATATTACGCATTTTGAAACTAACCCTGAAATACTTATTCATATCTGTTTGGCATTAAGCGCGTATAGCACCATGGTGATCGCGGCGTTTTATGCAATTCAGCTCAGCATTATCGACAAACGACTTAAGAATAAACAGCTCAATCTCGCGCAATCACCACTGCCGCCTTTGCTGACCGTTGAAAAGCAGTTATTTCAGTTGGTCTTGGCTGGCGTTATTTTATTAACCATGTCATTGGCGACCGGATTCTTCTTTCTTGAAGACATGTTTGCCCAGGGCAAAGCACACAAAGCAATATTATCGCTTTGTGCTTGGTTTCTTTACTGCTATTTGCTGTGGCGGCATCATGAGTCTGGTGTCCGCATTAAAACCTCGGTTAAATTCACCATCACAGGTGCCATATTACTAACCCTTGCTTACTTTGGTAGTCGTTTAGTCAGTGAAATATTATTGCGCTAATCCACTATTACCTTGACAGTGCCTTGGCACAAATCGTATAACGAGCATATAAAAATACAAAGGAATAACTTACTTGGATAGTATATCGACCCTGACCTTATTCGGGATCTTAGCCCTACTGATCTTGCTTTCTGCTTACTTCTCAAGTTCAGAAACCAGCATGATGTCGCTTAACCGCTATCGGCTTAAGCATCTGGTAAAGAATAAGGATCGTGCGGCCAAACGTGTTGATAAATTACTCAGCAGACCGGATCGCTTAATTAGTTTAATTTTAATTGGTAATAATCTCGTTAATATTGCGGCTTCCGCTATTGCGACTATTATCGGTATTCGCCTGTTTGGCGATGTTGGCATCGCTATCGCAACGGTAACCCTAACCTTCGTGATCTTAATTTTCGCCGAAGTGACCCCCAAAACTATCGCGGCATTGCATCCTGAGAAAATCGCTTTCCCAAGCTCGGTCATCTTATTGCCCTTGCTCAAGTTGTTGTATCCGCTCGTGTGGATTGTCAACATGATAACCAATGGCATCTTGAGGTTGTTCGGGGTTAACGTTAATGAGAAAACCGTTGACCGACTGAGCCGTGACGAGTTAAGAACCGTAGTGAGTGAAACCTCGGGCATGATCCCGAAAAAACACCAACAAATGCTCACCAGTATTTTAGATTTAGAGAAAGTCACGGTCGAAGACATTATGATCCCGCGCTCTGAAATTGCCGGCATCGACATTAATGATGAATGGAAAAGCATTCAACGTCAGCTAAGTCATAGTCAGCACACGCGAATTTTACTTTACCGCGACAATATCGACGACGCAGTAGGTTTCATTCACGCCCGAGAATTAATGCACTTACAATCGAAAAATCAATTCGATAAATCTAATTTAGTTAGATCGGTCCGTGAACTGTACTTTATTCCGCAAGGTGCAACCTTAAATGTCCAGCTAATGAAATTTCAAGAAAACAAAGCCAGAATTGGCTTGGTGGTTGATGAATATGGCGACATTCAAGGTTTAGTGACGCTAGAAGATATTTTAGAAGAGATAGTGGGTGACTTTACGACCGGTGTATCATCGGCGGTCAGCGATGAAATTCAGCAGCAAGAAGATGGTACTTACATTATCGATGGCACCATTAACATTCGTGAGCTTAATCGTGAAATGAGTTGGCATTTGCCAACTGATGGCCCCAAGACCATTAGCGGGCTAATTATCGAACATATGCAAGATATTCCATCGGCGGGCATCAGCTTTAAAATCGACGGTTACCCGATTGAAGTGCTCGCGGTTGATAAGAATATGATTAAATCGATTCGAATTTTCCCTGAGTTATTCGAGCCCAGCTCAAATCCTCATACCGATGACCAAGATTCAGAATAACCGCTAGCGTTTGGATGAATTCACGCGGGTGATTCATCCAAACTAATAGCGACCTTTTCAATTCATTACGACCCTAGTAATTATTTCATACCACGTTGTTTTTTGACCCGCTCATAGGCCGCTTGAATATCCTGCGCTTTGCTATTGGCTATTTTTAACATTTCTTGTGGCAGCCCTTTAGCGGCTAACTTATCTGGATGATGTTCTGACATCAGCTTACGCCAGGCCTTTTTAACCGCCCGGTCATCAACGTCACTGCTAATACCAAGAATAGTATAGGCATCCTCAATGCTCGGACCGCTCGCTTGTGCATGTTGCTGCTTATGATAATGCATTTGCGCTTCAAGTTGCTGCAATAAGCGCTCAATGTCGCGAATTGAAAAACCTAAAATCCGCGCTACTGTGTAAAGGATCTCACGTTCTTTAGGGTGTAATTCACCATCGGCAAACGCGGCCTGTAATTGTACTTCTACAAATAGCTGTAAAATATCACGTTGGCCAAAAGAGCTGCGCTTAAATTCTTTGAGCACTTCTTCTAGGGCAAAATCACTGGCCTTGCCTTGAGAGAACGCCGCCTGAGCTTCTTTACGCTTGTCGCCTGTTAATCCCATGTTGTCCATCAAGATCGACGCGGCATTAATCTCTTGTGGGGTTACCTGACCACTGGCTTTGGCAATATGGCCATAGACAGAAAAAACGGCATGAAAAAAGACCGCTTGGTTGGTAAAGGAGTTCTTATTAACGAAATAACGGCTAAAACCGCCTTGATTAGAAAAGTCTTGCCCCATGCTGCGATCAAAACGATAACCAATATATAAGCCAAATAATGCGCCAAACGGGCCACCAAAAAAGAAGCCAAATATTAATCCTAAAATCTTTCCCCAAATTCTCACAGATTTTCCTCTAATTCAAATCGTATACCAACTAAGGCAAGTCACTGTTGCGCTAAGCCAGCTTGAAATTAAGCCAACTGGCTTTCAAGTAGCGCTAAGCGCTGTGGCGTACCAATATCGGCCCATTGTGCCATAAGTAACTGTCCTGAAATCTGATTTTTTGCTATTTTTTGTCGTAACAAGGGCCCTAATGGCGTTGGTTGCTGCCCAATACCGCTAAAGAGTGAAGGGTGATATAAGCCAATACCACTGTAAGTATATTTGGTTTTATCATCCGCCCTCACCTCGCCATCAACTAATCCAAAATCACCGCTCGGGTGATGCTCGGGGTTAGCGGTTAATAACAGATGGGCCAGTTTATGTTCGCTTAATTGCTGTGGCAGACTTGAAAAGTCAAAATCGGTCCAGACATCACCATTAATTACCCAAAATGGCGCATCGCCTAACAGTGGTAACGCATTGGCAATGCCACCGGCAGTTTCAAGCGCAGCGTCAGCTTCATTAGAAAAGTGAATGTTTAAACCCCAACGGCGGCCATCACCCAGCTGCTCAACTAACATTTGTCCCAGCCACGCATGGTTAATCACCACGTCAGTGACACCAGCCACCGCCAGCTTTTCAAGGTGATATTCGATCAGCGGCTTGCCATTGACTGGAATTAAGGGTTTTGGCATGTTATCGGTCAGTGGGCGCATACGCTCACCTCGCCCTGCCGCTAAGATCATTGCACGCATTAACTTGTCCTTGTCGCCATCCGGGGTAAAATATGCTGCTTTAAAAGCTGTGATAACGCGGCTAACTCAGGATAGAGCTCGCAGGTATGGACAATATAACGCAGCACCAGCGGTAAATCGGCTAAGTAATTGGGTTTATTATCTCGCAGGCACAGTCGACAAAAAATGCCACACACTTTCAGATGTCGTTCCAGAGCCATCAGGTCGAACCAACGCTTAAATTGGTTAAATTCAACCTTGGTCAAGCCCATTTCACGATACATCTGATGCGTTTGTTGCAACAGTTTCAACCGTTGCTCGGTGCTTAACTCAAAATAACAATCAGTTAATAACGAGGCAGCATCGTAGGTTAATGGTCCGGTTACTGAATCTTGAAAATCAATCACCGCTAACGACTGCTGATCTCTAACCATAATATTGCGACTGTGAAAATCACGGTGGACCGTCACTTGCGGCTGAGAAACTGCATTGTCAATTAACACACTAAAACAATCAGCTACCGCCTGAGTATCAAGTGAGTTCAAGTTAATTGCCAATAAATCACGAACAAACCAATCACTAAATAAAGATAATTCAAGGCTGAAGAATTCTCTATCGTAGTGCTGATTAGGCTCTGGCAGCCTGACATGCGCAATCAATCCGAGCTGTTTTATCGCCAGCTGATACCAAGCTAATTGCCCCTGATTAAGCAGCGGCAGTAATAACTGATCGCCTAAATCGGTTAAGCACAAAAAGCCCTGCGCTAAATCGTAAGCGATAACCCGCGGCACATCAATGCCTGCATCAGCATAAGCTAAAGCCAGCTTAATAAATTCGCTATTTTTTTCGGTTTCCGGCGGTGCATCAACTAATACATAGCTGCATTGTTGATGGAAATGGCGAAAGTAGCGCCTAAAACTGGCGTCGGCACTTAACACCTTTAATTCGACGTCTGCTAAGTTTTGCTGCTGTTGGTACCACTGCGTTAATTGCTGCGCGCGCTGATCAATCAAAATACCCCCCATGATACATAGCCCTAACCGTAAAATTACGCTAGTATACCTTTTTATTTTCGCCATCGGGGGTTTCGCTCACAATAAGTGATCCGACGCTTTATTACCCGCCGATCGGATGTTATCTCGCGTTTAGTTATCGAAATTTAGGTGCAATAACCAACATATGCAAATTCTCATTCTTTTAGCATTAGTCTTATTTTCTTACAATGCATTTGCCCAAACCGACGACTTTCCAACAGCGGCACAGTGTCATATAAACTCACCACGCTTGGCGCCATCGCAATTGCCAACGTTAGAGCAACTGACTAATCCAAATAAATTATTTGTGATTTCGGACACTACCGAAATTAATTACCCCAATCAATTGTCTTACCAAGGCAATGTCGAGTTAATTCGTGGCAAGACCTACATTAATGCTCAACGTGCTGAGATTGATCGCGAAAGTAACAGCTTTATTGCATCTGGTAACCTCCATTATCAAGACGACCAAATTACATTAACCAGTGATTCTTTACGCAGTTCTCTCGATGGTAAAAATACTGAATTAGTCAATAGTAAATACTGGTTCAATGGCCAAAGCATTAACGGTAAGGCGGATAAATTTCGTGTTATCAATAGTCGTTTTCTTATCCTCGATAAAGCGTTATTAACAACCTGTGCCGGTGACCGGCCAGATTGGTCGCTGCGGGCCAAGAAAATTACGATAGATGCCGCTAAAGAGCGCGCGATAATACGCCAAGCTACTTTAGAGGTATTTGAAGTTCCTGTGTTTTATTTCCCTTACCTTAGCCTTCCGATTTCAGACAAGCGTGCCAGCGGCCTGCTTTACCCGAGCATTGGCAGTAGCAGCAACAACGGCATTGATATTAGTGTGCCGTATTATTGGAATATTGCACCGGAATATGATTTAACCCTAACGCCGCGGATTATGACTAATCACGGCCTGCAGTTAACCACCGAGTTTCGCTACTTGGTTGAAGATCAGCAGGGTTTATTTAATCTTGAATTTTTACCTTCAGACAAAGCAGCCGATGATAGCGAGCGTTATTTATTCCACTGGAGCCATAGTGGTAAAATAGATAACAACTGGCGCGTGACGGCGAGTTATACCAAGCTAAGTGACGATAATTATTTCAATACCATCGGCAGTGATTATGGCAGTAGTTCGGACAGTCAAATCACCAATTATGCGTCGTTAAGTTATTTTAAGGACAACTGGACTACGGCAATCAAGATTCAAGACATTGACGTATTTGGCACTGAAGACACCCCATACCAGCTTTTACCTCAGCTAAGCTTTAATAGCTACAACAACACGTTAGCAAAATATCTTGAATATGATATTTTTTCAGAGTTTAGTTATTTTAAAAATACATCGACCTCAGAAGACGATGCTGCCAGAGTACATCTTGAACCAATTCTGAGACTGCCAATCGATTATGCCGCAGGCAGTTTTACCACCGAGCTGACGCTGCATCAAACTTGGTACCAGCAAAAAAATTCAAGCGACAGTTCAAACGAGTCAATTAGCCGAACTGTGCCGCAACTTAGAATCAATTCCAACCTTAACTTTGAACGTGAAACCTCATTGTTTGGTCGCGATTATTTTCAAACCATTGAACCACAAATTCAATATTTATATGTACCATTTAAAGATCAATCCGATATCGGGCTGTACGATACCGCCTTGCTCTCTGAAGATTATTTTGGCTTATTTCGGTCTCGTCGTTTCAGCGGGCTCGACCGAATTGCAGACGCCAATCAAATGACCTTAGGTGTTACCAACCGATTTATCGACAGCAACAACCAAGAGAAATTAAAGGTCAGTGTCGGCCAAATCTATTATTTTAGTCAAAGCCAAACAACACTAGACGGCACCGAGGCTGATAGCGATACATCGAGCACCTCGGCATTAGCCGGTGAAATTGACTTTAGAGCAAGTGATCAGTGGTATTTCAGTGGCTCAGTGCAGCTCAATGAAGAATATGATGCAATTAATCAAAACAAAATTAGCCTTGAATACCGACGAGCGCACAACAAATTAATTCAAATAAGTCATCGTTACGTCCGAGACATCAGTGACTCACAAGTCGATCAGTTAGGCATACAAGCCATATGGCCAATTAATAACGACTGGACCTTCGTCGGAAATTATTACCGTGATATCAATCTGCATCGAACTATTGAGAGTCTTATTGGTCTGCAATATGAGTCTTGCTGCTGGTCAATCAGACTTCAAGCCTATCGTCAGCTAAATACAAATTATGAGGACAGCAGTAGCACCAGTGCTAGCACCACTTTTGATACTGGCGTTTCATTTAGTTTTCAAATTAAAGGCTTAGGCAGCCAGCAAAAACTTCAAGCAACAGAGATGCTCGAGAACGGTCAATTTGGTTATCGAGAACCCTATTATTTAAATAATTAACCATGCACTTTGACTATCTCTAAGATAAATGAAGTCAAAATGTTCAGTAATGGAAAGTAGATGAAGCTATCACATATTTTTTTAGCAGCCGCGTTAACAGGCACAACCATGTTAACCAACGCGGCGCAACCTTTGGATAAAATATCAATTATTGTCAATGACGGTGTCGTGCTCCAGAGTGAGATCACGGCTTTAGTCAATAATGTTAAGCAGCGCTCTGCGGCGGCCAACAAACAGCTACCGTCAGACAATGTATTACGAACTCAAGCCACTGAACGCCTAATTGATAAGGTATTAAAAGAACAAATGGCCCAGCGTTTCGGTGTCCGCATTGGTGATACTCAAGTCGATCAAACCATTGCGGGGATCGCTGACGAACAAAAGTTAACGGTTGCTCAGCTCAAAAATATAATAGAACGCAACGGTGAAAGTTTTGTTAATTATCGCGAATCGATCCGCAGTGAGATTTTGCTCAGTCAGGTTGAACGAATTGCCGTGCGTCGTCGCATTAATATTTCAGACCAAGAAGTCGACAACTTAGTACAAACCCTAGCCGAACACGGCCGTACCAATACTGAGTACAGAATTGGACATATTTTGATTGCCAATAACAATCAAAATTCAGGCCTTGATCAACAAGCATCACGCGAGCGTGCCGATAAAGTTATCAACTTGCTTAAGCAAGGTGATGATTTTGCCCATATCGCGATTACAGCCTCTTCAGGGCCAAAAGCGCTGGAAGGAGGCGATTGGGGTTTCATGAACATTAACGAAATGCCAACCTTGTTTACCGATGCAGTAAAAGACCAAGCTAAAGGCGCCATCATTGGCCCTATTCGCAGCGGCAATGGTTACCATATCTTGACCATTCTCGATATTAAAGGCCAGCAACAAGTTGAAGTAACTGAAGTCAATGCTCGCCACATTCTCATTAAACCATCGATCATTTTAAGTGATGAGCGCGCGAAAGACCTGCTTGAAGATTTATCGAAACAAGTGAGCAATGGCAGCGCAACCTTTAACGAGCTAGCCAAGAAACACTCAGCCGATCCTGGTTCAGCGATTAAAGGCGGTGAGCTTGGCTGGAACGACCCTAGCGCGTACGTACCAGCATTTAAAAAGACCTTAGCCACACTGAATAAAAAAGGCGAGCTAAGCCGAGTATTTAAAACGGTTCATGGTTGGCATTTAATCGAATTTATTGGCCGCCGTGACATCGACGCAACTGACAAATTTGTAAAAAATAGAGCTTATCAGCTGATATTTAACCGAAAATTTACAGAAGAAAGTGCAGCGTGGTCGCGAGAGCTGCGTGCTCAAGCCTATATTGACGTATTAGCGACTGCCAATTAACTCTAAGTAAGGATCACACTTTGACAATACGTATCGCACTGACGACAGGGGAACCTGCAGGCATCGGCCCAGACTTAGCCATTGTAATTGCACAACAAGATTGGCCAGTTGAAATCGTCGTTGTCGCCGATAGAAATTTGCTTATCGAACGCGCCGAAAAATTAGGCCTAGCGTTAACCCTGCGTGATTATGATAAGAACCTACCGGCCCAGCCGCAATCGGCTGGTACCTTAACCGTGCATCACATTGATTTGGCGCAGCCAGTGGTCTGTGGTGAGCTGAACGAGCAAAACGGAAGTTACGTATTGCAAACGCTGCAATTTGCCTGCGATCACAATATTGCCAGTGAATTTGCCGCAGTCGTTACAGGACCCGTTCATAAGGGTATAATCAATAAATCGGGTATTGCGTTTAGCGGTCATACCGAATTTTTTGCTCAACAATCAAATACCCCAAATGTGGTGATGTTATTGGCGACCGAAGGATTACGAGTTGCATTAGTGACCACTCACTTGCCGCTAGCTTATGTGTCAAAGGCAATCACCTTTGACCGTGTTGTTAATGTTACTCGGATATTACATACTGATTTAGTTAATAAATTTGGCATTAGTAATCCGCGTATTTATGTTTGTGGATTAAATCCGCACGCCGGAGAAGACGGTCACTTAGGCCGAGAAGAAATTGAAATAATTAGCCCTGCCCTTGAGCAATTACGCGAAGAAGGCATGGACATTGTTGGTCCTTTACCGGCCGACACTTTGTTTCAGGATAAATACCTCGACGATGCCGATGTTGTATTATCAATGTTTCACGATCAAGGCTTGCCAGTATTGAAACACAAAGGTTTTGGCAAAGCCGTTAATATAACCCTAGGGTTACCTTTTATTAGAACATCAGTCGATCATGGCACCGCCCTTGATTTGGCTGGTACCGGCCGAGCAGATAGTGGCAGTATGATAGTCGCGATTAACGAAGCCATAAAACTTGCAGTGAAGAATTAAGATGAATAGCAAAGTACACCAAGGGCATACAGCTCGAAAACGTTTTGGACAAAACTTCCTTAATGATCAGGGCGTGATTGACAATATCGTGGCTGCCATAAACCCGCTACCTGGAGATCATTTAGTTGAGATCGGACCCGGTCTTGGTGCCTTAACCGAGCCTGTAGCGGCTAAAGTAGATCACATGTCAGTGGTTGAGCTTGACCGTGATTTAGCCCGCAGACTTGAACACCATCCAGTTTTGGGTAAAAAATTAACCATTCATCAGGGTGATGCGCTTAAGTTTGATTTTTCGGCTTTAGTGACCGATGGTCAAAAACTTAAAGTGTTCGGTAACCTGCCTTACAATATATCAACCCCACTAATGTTTCATTTATTTGAACAAACGGGAATGATCGAAAACATGCACTTTATGCTGCAAAAAGAAGTGGTATTGCGTTTGTGCGCCGCGCCTAACAGCAAGTCGTACGGCCGCTTAAGTGTGATGGCACAGTATTTTTGTAACATCATCCCCGTGATTGAAGTGGGACCACATTGTTTCGTGCCGGCGCCTAAGGTTGATTCAGCAGTAGTACGCCTTGAGCCGTACGTTGAACTGCCTTTCCCTGCCAAAGATTTCGCTTGTTTACAGCATATCTGTGCCCAGGCTTTCTCACAGCGCCGTAAAACTATTCGTAACAGCCTAAAAGGCACCTTAACTGTTGACGAATTAATGGCTGTTGGCGTCGCACCAGAATTGCGAGCTGAGCAAGTATCAGTCGAACAATTTGTAGCTTTAGCTAACCTTATTACCGATAAAAAAAGCAATAAGAGCGCCTAATGACCCCTGCTGAACTGAACCTAATTACCGAGCAAATAACAGTCGATGTCGCGCCTTACTTTATTGACCAGCGCACTGACGCTGAAGGTGTGGTGCAATATTTGTTTGGGTATCACATTGAGCTAAGCAACGACAGTGATTATAAAGTTCAGTTATTGCGTCGTCATTGGGTAATTACCGATGGCGATGGCCAGCAAAGTGAAGTCACTGGTGACGGTGTCATTGGCCAACAGCCGGTGTTGACCCGCGATCAGGGTTTTGAATACAACAGCGGTTGTCATTTAACGACTTCGGTCGGCACCATGCATGGCCACTTTATTATGCAAGTTGAAGATGATGCGTTAATAGAGGTGGCCGTTGCGCCATTTCGTCTAGCACTGCCGGGCGCTATTCACTAACATGGCCAGTTACTTCATCGGCGACATTCAAGGCTGTTTCGATGAATTTAGTTTATTACTCGCTAAAATCAACTTTGAGCACGGCCGCGATAGCTTATTTTTAACCGGTGATTTAATTGGTCGTGGGCCCAAAGCGCTAGCAACGCTTGAGTATGTAACGGCTCACCCCGATTCAATTCAAACAGTTTTAGGTAATCACGACCTGCACTTCTTGGCGATTAGCCGCGCAATTAAATCAGCAAAACCGAGCGATAAGTTCGACCAATTACTGGCTTCACCTAAATTAGACTACTTCGTCGACTACCTTAGGACTCAGCCATTATTAATCGCGCAACCCGAGCACCAGCTCATATTGACTCACGCTGGATTATCACCACAATGGAATTTGAGCAGCGCCAAGCAAGCCGCGCTTGAGGTTGAGCATCAACTGCAACAGCCCGATTTTTCACAATTGCTTCAAGCAATGTATAACAACCAACCAAATAACTGGTTTGCTTGTGACTCGCCACAGCAGCGATGGATATACACCATTAATGCATTAACCAGAATGCGTTATTGCTTTAATGATGGCAGTTTAGATTTCATCCAAAATTGCCCGCCAAGCGAACTTAAAGTTGCCGAACTTGTGCCATGGTTTTCACTAGAAAACGCCAGCCTAGATAAAACTCGAGTCGTTTTTGGTCATTGGGCGTCACTGCTCGGTCACACTAACCATGCCAATGCCATTGCTTTAGATACTGGCTGCTTATGGGGTAACGAACTAACGGCTTGGTGTTTAGAAACCGATCAAAAGATAGTGCAACCCGCGCTAAACTAATCGACTTTAATTCCCCGCTAGCTCTTATTGATGTCGCATCAGCTTAATAAATACCAATCCGATTAATTAAGTGGTCACTTGTGCTTGATAAAACGTGACGCTCGAGACACGCCAAAGCAAGCTAACTCACAAAAACAAACTGTCGTGACGATTAAACCTTTGGGTTATGATGTTCACTCAGTTTCAGTTCAGCCAGTACGTTTATCATAAGTCATTGAGATAATTAGAAAAGGGCAATTAAGTGGTCAAGTTCGGATATATAAAACAACAACGTATCATTTTCAGCCTATTCGCTAGCGTGTTTTTTCTTAGCGGCTGCGCCCACCAAAACCTCGTTGATGCCGGGCAACAATTTATGAGCCAGCAGCAATTTGAGCTGGCCGTTGACAAATTTAGTGCCGCTGTAAAAGAAGAACCCGACAATCAAGAAACCGCCCAACAACTTATCCTTGCCACAACCCAGCTAAACGCTTGGGCCAACAACCTGGCGCAACAAGCTGCGCTGGCTCAGCAAAACCAACAATTAGAAAAAGCCCTGCTGCTTTACAGCAAAGTTTTTCAAATAACCCGCAGCCCAACAGCTAATAGTCGCTATAAAGCGCTTTATCTGAAATTAAGAGCTCAAAGCGTGCTGGATGTGTCATTAGCGGGCAAAGGCATTAATATTATGCCGCACCAGATCAGCGACATTGACGGCTTACTCCTGTCAACGCAGCGTTATGCCAGGGTTTTACGCTTTACCCAATCGACTCCAGTTTATGAAATTGAGCAGTCAAGCACCACCTTGCAAACGAAATACATCAGTGGCAGTGAAACCATCATCAATCCAGAGCTAATTGAGATCCAAAGATCGATCGCCCATAACGCAGCTCAAGAACATAACAACAGTCATAAGATTGATTATTTATATCGAAAGGTAAACCAGCTACAAAGTAAAAAGAACCAATTAATTTCACAAACTAACTCACTAATGACTCAGCTTAGCGCCAGCGGCTTAACCGCATCCAAAAAATTACAATTAGAGCAACACTTAGCCACCACTAATTATTCTCTGGCACAAACAAGTAATCAAATGCAAGACCGCCAACATTCTCTCAATGTTTTACGAAAGCTCGACCGCCGTCAACTTAAAGAAACTAACGCTTTAGCGCATGATTTAGCGCATTTATCACCAACCGTGCAAATACCGATTTATTCCGATTATCAGTACCAAATCCAACACCAAACTAATTCGCTCGCGGCAACGGTCTATCTGACGGTTAACAAGCAAGTACGTCCCACCAATATCCGGGTTGAATCAAGCGACCAAAGTCACCTGGCTCATCCACTTATCGAGCTGGCTGCGGATCCAATGATCTTAAGTAACAAGCAACAACTAACAGTCGTGTTAAAGCAACAACAAGCTCACGCGGTCAAACGGCTACTGGTCGAATTAGTCGATGAACGCAAAGCAAATTTTTATCGTGAGGCACAACAAGCCATTGCCAGCGATAAAAAATTAGCGCTATTAATTAAACACGGTTTAGTGACGCGCGCAGGGGTAACGAATGACGTCAGTGAACAAATAAAACAGATGCTAATTTTAGAGTATGGCCACGGCGGTGAATTTACGATTAATCAGCTACTGCATTTATACTAATATTACTTTTATTAGCCCGTATATCGGTTATCTGGTCTATAAAAGGGCAATTAACCAGCGTTACGCTTGATATTGCGACAGATGGCAAACTAATTTAAATTAGTAGTTGCATTAAATCATAATGTCGCTATTATAGCGCCATCTGAACGGGACGCAGCATCTAACAAGATAAAGCGACTTGAACAGTTAAATTAAAGTGATTGCGGGATGGAGCAGTCTGGTAGCTCGTCGGGCTCATAACCCGAAGGTCGTAAGTTCAAATCTTACTCCCGCATCCAATCACTTACAGCACAATACATCAATCGCCCTTAAGCTTGTAGAATAAGCTAAGACTGGCGATTTTTTTATGTCTGTAATAAAGTAATTTACTTCTTCCCTTTATAACCAGCCCTACTCTACCGAACCTTTCACAACACTCATCATTATTGATACATCACCCAACGCATGCTCAAACCAAACAAAACCACCTACAAAATAATACCGCACTCACTTGGTCGTTTAAAATATAAATCTTCGTTACTTAATCCAAATTATTAATGCCACTTATTTAAATTCCTTTAAGACAAATGTCCGGTTGAATTTGAGGAGCATACTCGGTGGCGACGGTTGACCGATTGATTGATTGATAAATCATTAATCGGAATATTAAAAAATTAACCCACGCGACTAATCAGCTTAATCTGCTGTTGCTCAAAATACTGCAAAATATGTTGTTGGTATTCCTTAACTGTTTGGTGCAGCCATGTCTCAAAAGCGCGCTCTGCTTGACTTAGCCTGCGCCCTGCGGGGGTTAGAATACAATAGGCCTCTTCGCTTTCAATGCCGACTTTAAAGGGTGCAAAAAGCGCACCTGATTGCAACGCGCCCAGTGCTAAGAAACTGCCGATTGCAATACCACCACCGCTGATTGCCGCCGACAAACACAAGCTTGTTTCGTTAAACACGGTACTGCGCGGTTCAAGTTTTGGCATCGAGTAATCACTGAAATGAAACCAGTCTTGCCAAGCTTGGGTTCCACTGTCGATTAAAAAATGTAACGATTTGCTGTGCAACTGCTCGTCGCTATTAATATGTCTCTGCGCATAGTCTTGGGTGCATAACGGAATATCAATCCAACGGTGCAGAATTTTCTCATCGAGCAATGGTCCACTTTGTCCAAGCTTTCCATACCGAATCCGGAAACTAAAATCTTGATCCATGTGCATTAAGCCATTTTGTTCAGCTTGCACTTCAACCGAAACGCCAGGATTTAACACTAAAAACTGGCCAATACGCTCCGCTAGCCAAGCAGAGGCAAAATCTCGCTCGACCAACATTTTTACTTTTTGCTCCTGCGGTCCACGCGCACAAATTCTGTCGGTCGTTACCGCGATTAAGTCAAAGGCTTGATTAAGGCCAAAAAATAGCTCCTCACCAGCACCAGTTAAACTCACGGCATTACCACTGCGTGATAACAACAAGCAATTCAACTGAGATTCCAATAGCTTAATTTGTTTGCTAATCGCAGGACGGGTAACAATGAGTTCGCGCGCAGCAACAGAAATACTGCCATGGCGAGCAACAGCTTCAAAGGCACGCAGTGCGGTAAGCGAGTGGCGTTTTCTCATCTGCTCTCCTGGTATTGATAGTTACTTCACTAACAAGAATTCATTAGAAATATCGGGTCAATAAAAGTTACGCAACAAAATGGGTCTAGCGGCGCTTACCCGTCAAAAAATAACAAGGTTATCGTTCGAAATGGCTAAACTACTGAACGAAAGCTGGCGACTTATTCGTGGATAGTGCTCAGTTTACCTGAAGTTTTCATCGAACCACAATGCCTCATAACAGACTGATTATTAAATCTTTAAATTCATTTAATCCAACTAGCCATTTTATTGATCTTATTATATTCACTTAGCACTGATGCAAGGTTATCGTAAAACGACACATCAGCGGCTATTTATTCGATTTAATGTCGTTTTCAAAATGAACTGGTTGTTATTTTTTGCTAGCCATACTCATGAGTAACTTATAGTTACGCTGACGGAGTTTTTTTCGTTTCCATCACCGACCTCGCCAGTGTTAGTGTCAACTCAATTACAACATGGCAACAGCCGAACTTGCGTTAATAATCGGTGCTAATGCCAGTGTCACTAATGGAGCAAATAGCGATGACCCAATCTAAACCTAATATTCTATTTATCATGGCCGATCAGTTAGCCGCACCAGTTTTGTCGATTTACGGCGGCAAAACCGCTAAAACACCAAACCTGGACAAACTAGCCGCAGGCGGCGTCGTGTTTGAGTCCGCTTATTGCAACAGTCCGTTATGTGCTCCAAGTCGATACGTATTAATGAGTGGCCAATTGCCCAGTAAGATTGGCGCTTATGATAACGCTGCTGAATTTCCAGCCGACATTCCAACATTTGCCCACTACTTGCGTAACAGCGATTATCGCACCGCGCTGTCAGGTAAAATGCACTTTTGTGGCCCCGACCAGTTACACGGGTTTGAACAGCGCCTCACCACTGACATTTATCCAGCCGATTACGGCTGGTTTCCAGACTGGGAAAATTTTGAAGCCCGTCCGACTTGGTATCACAACATGTCATCGGTTACCCAAGCTGGCCCTGCGATCAGAACCAATCAACTCGACTTTGATGATGAGGTGGTGTTTCATGCCCAGCGCTATTTGTACGATCATGCCCGTGGCACCGACGAGCGCCCTTTTTGCCTAACCGTGTCGATGACTCACCCGCACGATCCTTATGCCATCCCTCAAGAGTATTGGGATAGATACACCGATGATGAAATTGAACTGCCGTCGTTTGAAATTCCTGTCGCTGAACAAGATCCGCACTCATGTCGTTTGCATCATGTCTATCAAATGGATCGCTCAAAAATCACCGACCAACAAATTCGTAATGCCCGCCGTGCCTATTATGGCGCGGTCAGTTATGTCGATGACCAAATAGGTAAGCTATTAAAAACGCTAGAAGAGTCAGGTTTGAGTGACAATACTATTGTGGTGTTCTCTGGCGATCATGGCGACATGCTCGGTGAACGCGGTTTGTGGTACAAAATGAGTTATTTTGAATGGTCTGCTCGTGTGCCACTACTGGTTTATGCGCCGAAGCATTTTTCTGCCAAACGAGTTAAAGAGTCTGTTTCAACCATGGATCTGCTACCTACTTTCGCAGAGCTGGCCAATGGTGGCGAAGCGCCAGAATATGCGATGCCCATTGATGGCCGCAGCTTAATGCCACATTTAAACGGCGAGCAGGGCCATGATGAAGTAATCGGTGAATACATGGGTGAAGGCGTGATTGCACCGATGTTTATGATCCGCCGTGGTGATTATAAATACATATGCTCGCAGCCAGATCCTGACCAATTGTTTAATTTGGTGAGCGATCCCCAAGAACGTAACAATTTAGCGCAAGATCCTGCGCATGCTCAAAGGCTTGAATCATTACGCCAAGAAGCGGCGCAGCGCTGGGATTCTGACGCAATTACCCGCGATGTCATTATCAGCCAAAAGCGCCGCAGGTTAGTAGCGCAAGCCCATAAAAAAGGCACACAACCACAGTGGGATCACCAACCAATGTTTGATGCCAGCACCATGTACATGCGCAATAACATTGATCTTGACGATTTAGAAAAACGTTCACGCTACCCGCAAGTCAGCGAACAATAATACTCAACAGCCCCGCCAAACACACTCTAAGCTTGGTGAATAACCCGGCTTAAATGGTGACCTCACTGTGTGTGTTTGGCTATTTTGGCACATCAACAACTTAGTAAAGGATTGAATTTATGATTAAATTATCACCCGTTCGAGACATAACTAACACGTTAACTCAACGCTCTTTTTTGGGACTTGGTTTAGCAAGTCTTTTGTTCGCAACACAAGCGATGGCAGCTGTGCCACCAAGTTGTGAAAAGGTGCGTTTTACCGATCCCGGTTGGAGCGACATTAGCTCAACTTCAGCATTAGCTAGCACAGTGTTAAACGGCCTAGGTTATCAAACCAAAACGACTACCTTAGGCGTGCCTATCGGTTTTGAAGGACTAAAAAACAACGAAATTGATATTTTTCTTGGCAACTGGATGCCAGCGCAGCAAAAATTTATCGACAAATATGCAACACCTGGTGATATCGATGTCGTTACAACCAACCTTGAAGGCGCAAAATTTACTTTAGCCGTACCGCGTTATGCCTATGATGCTGGTGTCAAAGACTATGCTGATTTAGCTAAATTCGACACTAAATTTCGCCAGCGTATTTACGGCATAGAAGCTGGCGCACCGGCCAACCAATTGCTGCAAACCATGATCGACAGTGGCGACTTTGCGCTCAACAAATGGCGACTGGTCGAGTCAGGTGAGCAAGGTGTAATGAGCCAGGTCAAACGCGATATCAAGCGTAAGCAATTTATCGTCTTTTTAGGCTGGGAACCGCACCCAATGAACAGCAATTTTGACATGGCCTACCTCACTGGCGGCGATAAATACTTTGGCAAAGACTTTGGCAGCGCCACCATTCACACCGTAACACGCAAAGGTTACCAGCAAGAGTGTACTAATGTTGGTAAGTTATTAAATAACCTAAAATTTAGCCTAACGATGGAAAATGAAATGATGGGCTACATTATGCAAGATCGCCAGCAACCCGCCGCTGCGGCTCGTAAATACTTAACCGAACATCCTGAGGTACTAAACAGCTGGCTTAACGGTGTTACCACCACAGATGGCGCCGACGGATTAGCAGCCGTGCGCCGTCATTTAAATATTTAATTAAATCAAGCAAACGATGAAGTGACCGAACAATGACGGGAGCAATAACAGTAACCACTCATAGACTAATTGCAGATTTAGGCTATGAGTGGCGCTCTCTTCACGTGCTTTATCTGTGCTCGCCGTGCATGGTTATTTCATTGCCAACGTTAAGCATGCTCCTTAAGTACTAACCAGCATAGAGTCACCAAATATTCTAAAAACAATAAAATAATCAGTAAGAGGCAAAGCAATGAACGTGATAACCGAGCACAAAATCCCCTTAGGTGATTGGATGGAGGCCTTTGTTGAGTGGCTAACCGACCATGGCGCTTTTTTGTTTGACGCCATTTCCATATCATTAGAATGGCTGATTCTCAATGTCGTCGATATTTTTATCGCGTTACCACCAGCGATACCTATGCTGCTGACCGCGGTGATAGCATGGCTGTTACACCGTAGTGTTGGCTTGGTTATTTTTGTGGTGAGCGCGTTGCTGTTGATCTTAAACTTAGGTTACTGGCAAGAAATGCTCGAAACCTTTGTGTTGGTGATAACCGCCACCTCAATTTCGATTGTCATTGGCGTGCCCATTGGCATTATTGCCGCGCACAAACCGTGGTTTTATACCCTATTGCGCCCGATATTGGATCTAATGCAAACCATTCCAACTTTTGTTTATTTAATTCCAACACTGGTGCTGTTTGGTTTAGGCGTGGTGCCGGGCTTACTTTCAACCATTATTTTCGCCATTGCCGCACCCATTCGCTTAACCTATTTAGGCATCAGCCGCGTACCAACACAATTGATTGAAGCGGGCCGCGCTTTTGGTGCCACTCCGTTTAAACTGCTTTATAAAGTTGAATTACCCGCTGCCATGTCAAGCATTATGGCGGGCATTACCCAGTGCATTATGTTGTCGTTGTCGATGGTAGTAATTTCGGCCTTAGTCGGCGCAGATGGCTTAGGTAAACCCGTTATTCGGGCCTTAAACACCGTTAACATTTCGCAAGGGTTTGAAGCGGGACTCGCCATTGTGCTGGTTGCTATTATCCTTGACCGTATTTGCAAAGCCCCCAACACTAAAGAGGAGGCTTAATCATGGCCGCAATTAGTATCAAAAATGTCGATGTTATTTTTGGCAAACATACCGCACAAAGTTTGGCCCTGCTCGACAGCGGAAAAAACCGTCAACAAATTATTGAAGCCACCGGTGACACCGTGGGTGTGCACAATGCAAGCCTCGAGATTGAGCAAGGTGAAATTTGTGTATTGATGGGGCTGTCTGGCTCAGGAAAATCCAGTTTGTTACGGGCCATTAATGGTTTAAACACCACCAGCCGCGGTCAATTACTGGTTAAAAATGGCGATGACATGGTTGATATTGCCAGTTGTGATAGCGCGACATTGCTGCACATGCGCAGCAATAAAGTGTCAATGGTGTTTCAAAACTTTGGTTTAATGCCATGGCTTAGTGTGCTTGATAACGTCGCTTTTGGCCTAGAAATGCAAGGCATGGCTAAAGCACAGCGCAAAAAAAAGGCGCTGGCACAGCTTATGTTAGTTGGTCTTGAGCAGTGGGCCGACAAAAAGCCCGACCAACTCTCTGGCGGCATGCAACAACGGGTTGGTTTGGCCCGCGCTTTTGCGATGGAAACAGATATTTTGTTAATGGACGAGCCTTTTTCGGCCCTTGATCCGTTAATTAGAACCCAGTTACAAGACGAGTTAATTGAGCTGCAACAAAAAATGAAAAAGACCATTGTGTTTGTTAGCCATGATCTTGATGAAGCACTAAAGATTGGCAGTAAAATAGGCATTATGGAATCAGCCAAAATTATTCAATACGATACGCCAGAGAATATCGTGTTAAAACCTGCCACTAGCTACGTCCAAGACTTTGTCACCCATACCAACCCGCTCAATGTGCTTAAAGGTCATTCACTAATGCTGCCCGTGGCTAATTTAGCTGATGCCGACCAAGGTGTGTGGTTAGATCGCCAGCAACAGGTTCAATTATGCCTTGGTGAACAGCAACAGTTATTGCACGTAAATATCGGTAATAAGACCGTTGCGCTGCAATATTGCGATCACCACCAGCGCGTCGACGAGCTAGCGAATAACCAAGTTGCGGTGGTTGCCAGTGATATCACGATGCGCCGGGCCATCGAAATTAAATACCACACCGGATTGCCGCTTGTTTTAACCGATCAAGGTGCCTTGGTTGGTATTCTCAATGATGATTGCTTTTACCATGCTTTATTAGGCAAACATTTTAACACTGACTTTGATCAACCTAGCGATCAAAAT
The DNA here is from genome assembly GCA_013214945.1 of Gammaproteobacteria bacterium. Taxonomy (NCBI): domain Bacteria; kingdom Pseudomonadati; phylum Pseudomonadota; class Gammaproteobacteria; species Gammaproteobacteria bacterium. The sequence goes on along the minus strand of JABSRT010000006.1, from coordinate 49,178 downwards.
CGCTCACAAAGCTCTATTAAAGATGCTGTTAATGGCTCAATTAAAGACTGCGCTTAGCTCGTATTAATGCCTGCACTCAAGTGCACTGCAAGCTGGCATAAAATGCTAATGCTTGCTGTTAATACTTGATGTTAATACTTGATGTTAATACTACGTAGAAAAGCACTTGTCTGATGTTTGCTCTAAACCACAGTGTCGCCAAAATTTCGGTGACACTGCTCCGCCAGCTCTTTAATTGATCAAGCGAGCCGCTATGAAACTGACCTTAACGCAACTTTTTCCATTTTTAAGCTGGACACCACAGGTCAGTAAACGCACCTTATCTAATGATTTAATGGCAGGGTTAACCGGCGCTATTATTGTATTACCGCAAGGCGTTGCTTATGCCTTTATTGCTGGCTTACCACCAGAATATGGGCTCTATACCGCGATTATTACCCCAATTATAGCAGCGCTATACGGCTCGTCATTGCACCTTATTTCAGGGCCAACGGCAGCGATTTCTATTGTGGTGATTAATGTCGCCACCACCATTACTGAGTTAGGAGGGGGCCCAACACCCAGTCATTATATTGCCACGGTGCTGGCCATCACCTTGCTTGCGGGTCTTATTCAATTGGCAATGGGCTTATTACGGTTAGGCACTGTGATTAATTTTATTTCTCATACCGTGGTGTTCGGCTTTACTGCTGGCGCCGCCATCTTGATTTTATCAGGTCAACTTAAACACTTATTTGGCGTCGATATTGCTGCAGGTTTATCATTTGTTGCAGGCCTTAATCAACTTGCCGCGCAACTTGGCCACATTAATCCGTATTCATTAGCCATTGGTTTGCTCACCTTGTTTACCGCCATCGCGGTGCGCCGCTGTAATCGAAAGTGGCCACATTTACTGATTGGCATGCTCGTTGGCAGTATCGCTTGTTGGTTAGTTGATGGCGCAAGTGAGGGCGTAGCTCTTGTTGGCGCTTTATCTGGCACCCTGCCTCCTTTTGCTGTGCCGATGCTAACGCCAGACACCATCGCCTCTTTATTTTCAGGCGCTGTTGCAGTGGCCTTACTTGGCTTAATTGAGGCTGCGTCGATAGCCCGTGCAATAGCGGTGCGCTCACAGCAGCAGATCGATGGCAACCAAGAATTTATCGGCCAAGGTTTGTCTAATATTGTTGGCAGTTTTTTCTCTTGTTATGCTGGTTCTGGTTCATTTACTCGCTCTGGAGCCAATTATGATGCTGGTGCAAGAACGCCGTTGTCAGCTATTTTCGCGGCGTTAATATTGGCGGCGATCATGGTCTTGGTGCCTAATGTAACCCATTACTTACCCTTACCAGCTATGGCTGGTGCTATCTTGTTAATCGCTTGGAATTTGATAGATTTTTATCACATTAAACAAATTATTGTCGCCAACAAAGCCGAGGCTATTATTTTTAGCGCGACATTTTTAGCGACGTTATTTATGGCATTAGAATGGGCCATTTATGTCGGCATTGCGATCTCGTTACTGTTTTATTTGGCACGAACCGCAAAACCCAGCATTACTGACGTTGCGCCTATTCAGCACCTTGATAAGCGCCCATTGAAGAATATTGAGAACTATCAATTAGCTCAATGCCCGCAGGTAAAATGCATCAGCATTGATGGTTCGTTGTTTTTTGGCGCCATTGCTCATACTCAACAGCAATTACGCCTATTAACCGCTGATAACGAGGCAAGTATTGTTGTGGTTATCGGCAAAGGCATTAACTTTATTGATGTATCCGGCGCGCAAATGCTGGTTCAGGAAATAAATCGGATTGAGCAACAAGGCGGCCAGTTAATTTTTAGCTCTTTTAAAGATCAGGTTATTGATGAACTAGACAAGCAAGGCTATTTAAAGAAGATAGGACGCCAGCGATTTTATTCATCGCCTCAACCTGCTATTCGCTGGGCGATTAACCAATTAAACCCACAGCACTGTCAGCATTGCAGCACCAGAATATTTCATGATTGCCCCAGCGTACCCCAACTCAACATGCAACAAAGAGAAAGTCGGGACATTACCGCCTGACGCAAAAAACAGTAACGCCAAAATAAACAAGACCGCTAAATTAGCGGCCTTATTGATTACAACGTCGGTATTAAGATGGTGTTAGGTCGGCACATCTAACTAGCTCGGTAAAAATTCCCTGCCCCAGCCTAACCCTGCTATATCTTGATCAAGCATCGCTTGTATTTCTGTGCTGGTATAACCGACACTTGCCAACACAACTTCAGTAGAGTGACCAAAACGTTCAGTTTCAGACTGCGCGATAATCATCGCTTCGCTTGGGCGAATTGAATAGTGATCTATTAGCGTAATGCGATGACCACTTGGGTGATTATTGTAGACTGAGAATGCGTAACTGCCCAGCTCAAGGCCCACCTTGCCGTCGGCTACCCGGGTATATTGGTCGCGTAATGCTTCAATGCCTACCGGTTTAGCAGCAGCAATATCGACCGCGCGTAATTGCTGGGTCCAATAATCTGCTGAATCATTTTTAAATGCGGCGGTTAAAAATGCACTAACATCGGTTGTGTCGCTAATGCCCGCTAACCCAGTCACGGTTTCAAGCACAGCTAACTCATTAATATCAGAATCGATAAACACCCAGCCATCACTTGCTTGATAAAAATGCGATAACGCATGATTGCCTAAGGCTTGACGACCTGACGGCTCGTCAAAAGGTCCCCGTCCTTGGTAATCATAGGCAAACTTAATTTGTGCTAAGTTAGTTACTGCAGACAACGAGGTGCGAGCTCGTGTTACTTCGCCTGTTTTCAGCTTGTGATACAACGCCAATGCCATGCCCAAGCCACCGGCAAAACCACAATTGACATCAAGCGTACCTAAATGTGCATGCTCTTCTGGGGTCTGATTACCGCCAAAACGACTCATAATGCCACTGTTGGCTTGGATAATATCGTCATAACCAATGTAGTCAGTTTTTGGCCCGCGCTTTGGCCCACCCAAACAATCAAGGCGACAAAACAACACCCCAGGATTAATGGCCTGCAAGCTGTCGTGATCTAACCCTAGCGGCTTCATTTGCCGTTCCGGCGCATTAATCACGACCATGTCGACCGACTGCACTAATCTATTAAATACTTCACGGCCAGCGGTGGTCGTAATATCAACCAAGGCGCTCTTTTTGCCAATGTTAGTTTGGAAGGTAAAAAAGGTGCCGATCAGCGGATCATATAATGGCTTAACCGGATCGAGCTTGATCACCTCGGCGCCAAATCGACCCAAAAATGCGGTTGAATGCGGCCCGGCGATTACGTTAGTTAAATCTAAAATTCGCACCCCATCAAGCCAACCAGCATTGCTTGGTGCTTGAATAGCAGTGCCCGTAGGGCGAGTCACCGTTTCGGCATTAGCCACAGTGACCAGCTGCGATATTGCATAGTCAAAATCGACATTGTTACGCGGTTGCGGTTGCAGCATCTGGCTAACCGACTCTTCTAACCACGCGACCGGCCCCGGTTGTTTCATTAAGCCATATTGCGGATCATTGACCTCAACGATCAAACCACTGACTTTACAATGTTCGCTATTAACCCACTCTTGGGTGGTGCGGTGTGGCGCGCCGGGAATTTGGCCTTCACCAAATACCACGCCCCACTGCCCTGACGTTTTAGTTAAAAATACCTTTTTCATTTTTACCGAGATAATATCGGCCCATTTTTTGGGTAACGGATAAACACCTATTGACGTTTCGCCATCCCATTCGTTAATTGGCAAATGTAAGTCGTTAACTTCTGGTAAACCCTCGGCTAGCAACTCGTCATAAATACCTAAGGCTTTTAGGCAACGGCTGGCATGGTTACGGTGCGACGGACACACCACATAAAAGAAGCGGCCATCGCTGCACTCGTAACTACGATAAAACGGGTCAAGATACTCTTGTAAATCTTGATAGCTTAAATCCATTACTATGTTGTTGTCTTTACGATGGCTAATTTCATGTTCACGCATCGTCAGATAACGCGCTGGCATATCTTCAATAACCACCGAGTTATACGACAAACCTTCCATCAGCGCCGCAACAATTGGCACTTCAATATGGTCACCACGACCGGTTTTCTCACGAGCGAGCAACGACATTACCACCGAGCTAGCCGCTAACGTCGTGGCATAAGATGAACCTAAGGACAGTGGCGAAAAGCTTGGATTTAAGCCCATTAAAATTCGATTAAAGCCCATATCAGTAAACGCGCCAGAACATGCAGCAACTATCGCTTCGGTAGCTTTCCATTGATTACGTAACTGGTCATTACTGGCAAATCCTGGCAACGAAAGCGTGATTAATTGCGGACGTTTTTGGCGTAGTTGAGCAAAGTCGATGCCCAAACGCTTCATCACATCGGGTCGGAAACTTTCCAGTACCACATCGGCATTTTCAATCAACACCAGTGCTTGATTAAGGCCTTGCTCTGATTTTAAATCAAGTTCTAAACAACTTTTGTTGCGGTTTAAAATAGCGTTAGCCGGATCATCCCATTGCGGGCCACCGGGTGGGTCAATATGAATAACAGTTGCGCCAAGATCAGCCATGATCATTGCTACAGCAGGCCCAGCAATTTGCTGGCCAAAATCAACGACGCGCACACCAGCTAAAGGTAAATTATTGTTCATCTAGATAGTCCTTATGCTCTTTTTATTCGCCCTTCAGCGCTGGTGACACCGCGAAACCTAGCGATACCCCTAATCCATGACCGAGATTAAATAAAAATAATATTGTTATATATTAAATAATTAGCTCAATTTATTGTTTTGTCAAAATCGTTGAGTTAATCGATAGAGCGATAATAGGATTTCACGGAACATCGAACCAGCAATAAAAAACACCCCATTGACATAAAAATATTTATGGCTACCGGGTGTCGTCGCTGCAATGAGATTTAACCGACATTACTTAAAGTGGATCTCGGGCAAGTTGCAATTATGGCGGGCTAATTTGTTGTAACAACCAATTTCTAAACGTTTCAGCGTGAGGATGGCGTAACTGTGAACTGGCATAAACTAAATAAAATGCCTCGTCGGTCACCACGCGTTGCTCAAAGGGCGCGACCAAACGGCCAGACTCGAGCATGTCGGTCACCAAGCTGGTACGCGCTAACGCTAATCCCTCACCGAGCGCGGCCATTTCTAATGCTGTCACTAAGGTATCAAGCTGAAAACCCTGCGCTATTTTTAAATTTTCATGCTTAGTTTTACTTAGCCAATGCCCCCAACCTTCTTCATAACCAATCACATGCAGTAAGGTGTGATTAACTAAATCTTTAGGCGAGTCGAGCGAGCCATGGGTTTTTAAATACTGAGGGCTGCAAACCGGAAACAGCTCATCCCAAGTTAAACGATCGGCTAATAGCGCCCGCCATTTTCCTTTGCCATAACGAATATCTAAATCACAATCAGCGGATGATTCTTGATCGTCGACCCAAATATTACTGGTTATCCGTAAATTTATTTCCGGATGCAATGCCCTAAAATTAGCAATTTTTGGCGCTAACCAATTCATAAAAAAAACCATATTCACTTTAATGGTCAACAAGTTTGAACGCTCTTGACCAAAGATTTCTTCGGTTGCTACTAACAATCGGTCGATCGACTCATGTACCGCTGGCAAGTATGCTGCGCCACTATTGGTCAGCTCTAATCCACGCGGTAAACGCTTAAAAAGAGTCGTTCCAAGTTGGCTTTCCAGCCCTTTAACTTGTTGGCTGACAGCCGCCTGAGTCAAATTTAATTCAACCGCAGCATGGGTAAAACTTAAATGGCGCGCCGCCGCTTCAAAAGATCGAATCCAGTTGAGTGGGGGGAGTCTTTTTTTCATATTGTCATTTCCATTGGCATGGTTATACGAGCTAAGCGAATAAAATTCGCTCAATAGTCAATTGCTGCCGAGTCTTTCATAAATTATTCATTGCATCCATAAATATTTTTATGGCTTAGCCATGGTTTTTATTGATTGTGAAAGTTTTCACTCTTGAACAAAATGAGCGGGTATCGATTTTGGTCATTGCTTAACCTTGTTTCAGAACTCAGCTCTTTGACTTCTGGTGCCCCTAAACTTAACCGAAGAAGAATAATAAAATGGATAAAAAAAATAATAATTTAGTTCCAATATTTTTTTCCGATCAATTGACAGCGAAAAAAATATTGCCAGATACAGGGATACTGTCATGAAAAACATTCCTAACATGATCAATGACAAAGGATTGTTTTCCGGAGTCAATCCTGTGATGGCAGTGGGCTCAGCCATACTGGTCATCGCCTTTGTATTATTTACCATCCTCGACCCTAAATATGCCGACTCAATTTACAGCGCTGCTAAAGCTTTTATCGCCACAGATTTGGCGTGGTATTACGTTGGAATAGTTAACGTATTCCTGTTTTTAGCTATTTACACAATTTTTAGCCGCTACGGAAAAATTAAACTCGGCCAAGACGATGAAAAGCCGCAATATAGCTTTTTCTCATGGTTTTCAATGCTATTTGGTGCAGGAATTGGCATTGGCATTTTGTTTTGGAGCATTGCAGAACCGATTTATCATTTTCAAAGCAACCCGTTTATTGCCGAAGGGCAAGCGCTATCGGTTGAAGCTGCACAAGTGGCGATGCGCATTAGTATTTTCCATTGGGGCCTGCATGGCTGGGGCTTATTCGCTATTGCTGGCTTAGCGTTAGCGTATTTCTCTTACCGCAAAGGTTTGCCACTGTCGGTTCGCTCTGGTTTATACCCTATTTTTGGCGAGCGAATTTACGGACCTATTGGCCACGCTGCTGACTTACTCGCAGTTTTTGGCACTGTGTTTGGGATCGCGACATCATTAGGTCTTGGCGCGCAACAAATGAATGCCGGGCTTAACTACCTGTTTGGCATGGAAGTAAGCTCAATCAATCAAGTGATTTTAATCGCGATCATTTCGGTGTTAGCGACTTTGTCAGTGCTAAGTGGCGTTAACAAAGGCATTAAATTACTCAGTGAATTCAACATGCAGCTGACTGGGGTTATTTTAGCGTTCTTTTTAATCTTTGGTCCTACTTCGTACTTGTTAGGTGCTTTTTCGACTAATATCGGCGATTATATCGAAAACACCCTCGCGTTAGGTTTCTGGGTTGATCCCGATCCAAAAGGCCAATGGCAAGGTTGGTGGACCATCTTTTACTGGGGTTGGTGGATAGCTTGGACTCCATTTGTTGGCATGTTTATCGCTCGCATTTCAAAGGGTCGTACTATCAGAGAATTTGTGACCGGGGTTTTACTGGCGCCAACATTGCTCGCAACCTTTTGGATTTCAATCTTTGGCAATACCGCTATATTTATTGAGCTATTTGGTGGCGGCGGCGTGGTCGAAGCGGTCAATAAAGACATCACCACCGCGTTATTTACCACTATTGAGCTAATGAATTTGGGCACAGTAGTAACCATCGCAGGTGCGTCAATTTGTACCCTATTATTGGTGACTTATTTTGTTACCTCGGCCGATTCTGCAACCTTGGTTATTTGTACCTTGTTATCGATGGGTGAAGAACACCCACCAGCGCGCTACCGTATTTTCTGGGGCTTATCGATTGGCGCTGTTGCTGCGGTGTTATTAATCGCCGGTGGCTTAAAAGCCTTGCAAACAGCCTCTATCGTTGCCGCGTTACCTTACTCAGTGGTCTTAATATTAACCACTGTTGGCTTGTATAAATCGCTGCGCCAAGAGCTTGATGGCTCGCCAGACAAAGTAACATCAACTAACAGCACCAATAATACAACTAGCGATGAATCTCAGCTCAATCATCAGCAAAATGTATCAATTGAAACGCCTTAAGTTATAAATTATTTAGGTGTCAGGCAACTGGCACCTAATGTTTCAATTTAGGCTATTTTCAACTGCACTAAACGTGCGACATTTTCAGCTAAGTTGGCTAAATTATCTGTCGCTTGCCCCAGTGCCGTCGGTAAATCAAGCACCTTAGGAGTGGCTGAAAATACCGCATCGATCCCATGATCATAAACCGCCTGATATCCATCAGCCATGCCACCGCACAGCAACAAGGTTGAAATGCCTTGGGCCTTTGCCCGTTTCGCCACCCCAATTGGCGCTTTCCCATGCTCAGTTTGACCATCAACCAAGCCTTCACCGGTAATCACCAAGGATGCATCTTGCAACAAACCATCAAAACCAATCGCATCTAACACCACATCGATACCCGAGTGAACTTTAAGCCCAAACAACGACATTAAGCCAGCACCAAAACCACCAGCAGCGCCAGCACCTGGCTCTAAGCGGATATCAGCACCGCCATGCTTAACTAGCGCGTCGGCAAAGTGCAGCAGGCCCTGATCCAGCAGTGGTAAATCTGCCGCGGTTGCGCCTTTTTGCGGCCCAAACATATAAGTTGCCCCAAGCTCACCGCATAGCGGCGCGGTAACATCGCACGCTAACACAACTTTACACTGCGATAAGCGTTGATCGAATCGTGTCATATCGAGTTTAGCAATTTGACTCAACGTGCCGCCGGTTGGCACAAACAACTCGTCACTATCATTATAAAAACGTGCGCCCAATGCCGCCAGCATGCCAGCGCCACCGTCATTAGTGGCACTGCCACCTAAGCCAACAATAATCGTGCTACAACCCCAATCTAACGCTGCGCTCATCAATTGACCCACGCCATAACTGCTGGTTAATAATGGATTACGATGCTCACTTGTTAGCAACGCCAAACCACAGGCCTCGGCGACTTCAATCACCCAAGTGTTATTGTCCAATTGCAATAACTTTGCGTTCACTTCATCGCTCAGTGGGCCCTTAACGGTCACCTGATGATAATATCCCGGTGACACATTAGCGATAGCGGCCATTGTGCCCTCACCACCATCGGCAATAGGTGCCAACACATACTCGGCGGTGGGTAAAACCCGACTCATACCTTGCTTAATCGCCGCACACGCTTGCGCCGCTGACAAACTTTCTTTATATGAATCAGATGCAATAACAATTTTCATTTTAATATTAATTCCTAAATAAGCGAGTACGAGTGCTCGTCGTGCAATTTCGCATCATACTCACCATACAACCACGACAGCAACCTATCTTTTAATAGCGCTTCATGTTATCCCTAGAGTAAGCTTATTATCACACAGATAACTCAATGAAAAACTACCAACAATTGACACAACAATACCAAAAAATTGCGCACTTTAATCACCTCGGCGCAATTTGCGGCTGGGATCAGGCAACCATGATGCCAGCCGGTGGTAATGATGCCCGTGCCAGTGCTATGGCCGAACTGTCGGGTCATGTCCATCACTTAGCCACCGCGCCGCAATTGGGTGAGTTGTTTGAAAATGCCAACAACGAAAATCTTAATAACACTGAACGGGCCAGCCTCCGCGAAATGAAACGCCAGTGGCAACTTGCCACGGTATTGCCTGGCGACTTAGTGCAGGCCAAATCGTTGGCCGGTTCTAAATGTGAGCACGCATGGCGTAGTCAGCGCCAAGACAATGACTGGACAGGTTTTAGCAAAAACTTTGCCGCCGTCGTGGCACTGTCACAAGAGGAAGCCCAGATCAGGGCAGAGCAAGCTGGCACCTCTGCGTACGATGCCATGCTTGATATTTACGAACCCGGTGTCACCAGCGCCCAGCTCGATCAGGTTTTTGGTAATTTAAAAACATGGTTGCCGCAGCTAACTAAAGAAGTACAAGCCAAACAGGCCAGTGAGTCGTGCCTTGCTGCAACTGAAAAATATAATACCGAGCAGCAGAAACAACTCGGGCTTGAGGTAATGAATATACTGGGCTTTGACTTTAATCATGGTCGACTCGATATTAGCTCACACCCATTTTGTGGCGGCACCAGCACCGATACCCGCATTACTACCCGTTATGACGACAACGATTTTGTGCAGTCAATGATGGGCATCGTTCACGAAACGGGTCACGCCAGATACGAACAAGGCTTGCCTAAAGCATTAAGCGGTTTGCCCGTTGGCGAAGCGCGTTCGATGGGCATTCATGAGTCACAATCACTGTTTTTTGAAATGCAGTTAGGTCGCAGCACCGAGTTTATCCAATTGTTAGCGCCCTTAGCCGCCAAGCATTTTCCCGATAACAACCCTGCGGTCTTTGCGCCAGCGAATCTAGAACAAATTTACACCCGAGTGCAGCCCGGATTTATTCGGGTTGACGCCGATGAACTGACCTACCCAGCTCATGTCATGTTACGTTACGAAATTGAGCGCGACTTAATTAACCAAACTATTTCATATCAGGACATTCCTGAGCTATGGGATCAAAAAATGCAGCAATACCTTGGCCTATCGACCGCGGGCAATTACCGCAACGGTTGCATGCAAGATATTCACTGGACCGATGGCAGCTTTGGGTATTTCCCAAGTTACACGCTGGGGGCAATGTATGCAGCACAATTTATGAGTGCAATGGTAAAAGAGGTTGATGTCGCAGCGGCCTTAACCAAGCAACAACCCGAGCCTATCTTTAGTTGGCTTGAGCAAAACATTTGGTCAAAGGCCAGCACGCTTGAAACGAATGAGTTAGTTAAGCAAGCGACAGGTGAAGTACTTAATCCTGAACATTTTAAGCGCCACCTGATGAAGCGCTACCTTTAAATTAGCCGTATAATTTAACGGCCTAATTTAACAAACTTAATTAACGAAAGAGTTTAACCCTGATGGCATTTTTACCTGACTGCAAAAATGCCATCATTTTATCGCCGCTTCGATTGATTAAAATAGAAAACAAGATCAGAACACAACCCGCCACTTTAACCGCAGACATCGTTTCAGCAAACCACAACATACTAAAAATTAACGTCCACATCGGCTCTAAAATCATAATAATGGCTGCATTTTCGTTGCTGGTGCCTTTTTGGCCCAACGTTTGTAAAACATAACGTAAGCTAGTGGCGACTAAGACACTTAAGGTAAACCAGCCCCACGTACTATTCGAGACGCTTTCGGGCCAAACATCGAACCAAAACGATAGTATCAGCCCAATTAAACCAGTACCGAACAACTGTAAGCAGGTTAATAACAAGACCGGAATACGCTGGGCGTAACGGCTGTTAACATTAAAATGAACCGCTAACATCAGCGCCGCCAATGCAAACCACAATTGACTGCTTGATTGCTGCCAGCCATTAGCAGCCGCGAGCAAGATTAAACCGGCTATCGCAAAAGGAATGGCGCGCCAAAAAGAGCGGCCCGGCTTGTTGCCAAATAATGGCCAAGCGACCAAAGGCACAAACAACATCGACAGGCTCATAATAAACGCGCCCTCGCCCAATGTATCGCTAATGGATACCGCGTAAATCCACAGCATTAAACCACTGCCTAACAGCCCGCCAATCAAAAAACCTTTGATTAATAACCCCGGTTTAACTTGAGAAAAAGAACGATAACAAAAAGGCAGCAAGCACAGTGACGCAATCAAAAATCGCAAACCAATAAAGCCAAAAGCAGGCAAACCAGCAATCGCTTGTTTTGAAAATATCCAGCCTGACGCCGCAATGATCGTCGTGGCAACAAGCACCAATTCTGCTTGTCTAGATTGCGATAAATTGATCACTAAATTCCCTTACCATGAAGAAAATCCATCGCTGAGCAATTTTAGCCCCGACAGAAATAAAAACAGATAACACAGCCGATAAATCAACGACTGGCCGACTTTATGTAGTAACAGCACCCCGAGCTTGACCCCGACTGGTGCAAGAGGCATTAATACCAGCGCCGTGAACAAATTAGTGGAGTCAAAGCTGCCTAATGCCGCATAAGGGATCAGTTTAAATAGATTCATGATCCCAAACAATACGGCCATTGTCGCTACTAAGCTGACTTTTTCAAGTTTTTTAGGCAGTAAATAAATACTAACGGGTCCGCCACCAGCATGAATGGTGGTACTAGAGAAACCACCGAGCATACACCAAAACCATGCACCACCAATCGCTTGTTTATCGTTTTTTAAAAAGGCATATTGCACGCAAAAGACCAATGACAAAAAACCAATCAACATGCTTACACCGGCGATGGGTATCACACTAAGAAATATACCGGCTAAAAAAATTCCAACTAAAGCGCCCGGCAGCATCTCTTTAAGCAACGGATAATCAGCGTAACGATAATGAATTTTAACCGCAAAGATATCCATTAGACACAGAATTGGCAATAAAATAGCCGCCGCTTGCAAGGGGTCAACCGTTAACGCCATCAACGGCACCGCAATAATGCCTAATGCGCCACCTAAACCGCCTTTGCCGATGCCATAAATTAAAATGGCTGGAATAGCCGTGATATAAAACCATGGGTCAGTAATCAACATAACTCGAGTTCCTCATTATATCAATTCCAGTAAGTAGATAATCACTTTATTAATCAAATTGATATTAATTTATACCGTAGATAAAAAGGGGGTAATGCCAACATAAAAAGGCCCCAATCAATTGATTGAGGCAAAGCAACTTAGACCAACAGTTGCGAGCTACTACGAGGGGTTTTAGGCTATACAGACCAATCAAGCTTCACTGGCAGACCACTAACTAGTGATTGCTGCGCTGCATCGGCCATTATCTGCGCTTTCATGCCATCAACAAATGATGGCGAGGTTGGTGTGTTATTTTTTACCGCATCAACAAAGCTATCAAACTGGGCACGGTAAGCCGCTTCATAACGTTCAATAAAGAATGGATTTAACACGCTTTGACTATCGGTATTGTCGGCCGTTGATTTGCTAACACTGTTCGGACGCGGGTTATTTGACTGCAACATGCCCGCACTGCCAAAGGCTTCAATACGCTGATCGTACCCGTAAACACAACGTCTGGCACCATTGATATGACATAGCTTACCCGAAGCGGTTTTAAGCGTTAACATCACGCTATCAACATCGCCAATTTCGGCTAAATCTGGATCAATTAAGATACTGCCAACCGCATGAATTTCGGTCGCTTCTTCCCCAGTGATAAAACGAAACATGTCAAAATCATGAATGATCATGTCACGGAAAATACCACCAGAATGACGTAAATATTCAGCGGGTGCCATTGCGGGATCACGACTGGTAATAATAAGCTGTTCTAGTTTGCCAACTTCACCTTGGCTCAGCTGTTGCTGTAATCCGGCATGGGTTGGATCAAAGCGGCGATTAAAGCCAATTTGAATCGGTACCTGACAATCTTTAATTTTGTCCCAACATTGACGAACTAAATCGGTGCTTAGATCAATCGGCTTTTCACAGAAAATTGCTTTGCCGGCTAGCGCACCTTTGGCAATTAACTCCACGTGAGTATCTGTGCTAGTCGCTATCAGCAACGCATCAATGCTGTCGTCTGCCAAAATTTGTTCAATCGACTCAACTGATACCGCTTGATATTTTTGGGCTAACTCTTGAGAAGCTGGCTGATAAGTATCGTAAACATACGCCAAATTAGCTTGTGATGACGCAGCAATAATACCTGCGTGCATGGTGCCAATACGTCCTGCGCCTAATAGTGCAAAGTTAATCATGTTATTTATCCTTGTTGATAATCCATTCGTGATCAGGGTCATTATTAAAGACCCATTCACGGGTCGGTCCGGCCATAACATTTAAATAATACAGATCATAACCATGTGGTGTGCCAACAGGGTGATAGCCCTCTGGCACCATTACCACTGAATTATTCTCAACTGAAATTGTTTCGTCAATGCTGCGATCGTCGGTATAAACTCGTTGAAATGCAAAACCCTGTTCAGGATTAAGTTTATGGAAATATGTTTCCTCTAACGAGCTTTCTAGCGGTAAATTATCACTGTCGTGTTTGTGCGGCGGGTAACTTGACCAGTTACCGTCAGGTGTAATCACTTCAACTACCAGTAATTTATCAGCATCTAAATTAGCAAATAAAATATTGCAAACATGTCGTTGATTAGTGCCAGTACCACGGGTTTCATAGCTACAATCTTCAGGTTTAATCAACCGCGTTGGATACTTGCCCGTACCCGGCGCTTGACAAATAGCCACTTCAAGCGCGGTATTAGCAGTCACGGTAATCTCGTCACCCGGTGGGGTGTAAACGCTATACGGTGCTTTGCGTTCGAAAACCGACATCCGCTCACCAATGTTGCTCCATGATTGCTCTGCGGTTTTAACATCAGCTAAACCACTAACAATGACCATGCAAGTTTCAAGGTCACTGCTGGCAAATTTTTTCGTTTCACCCGCTGCTAGCTGATGCACTTCAAAAGTAATATATTCCCAATCAGCTGATTGTGGAGTAATTTTTTGGATACAGCCCGCATCATCAACGTTGCGCGGGCGGCTGTGTAAGTAAGACATAGAAAGTACCTTTAATTCACCCTAGCAGGGTTTTCTTTAGTAGTTAACTGATGAGCTAAGCTAATTGCCAACGATTGCACTAAGCACATCGTTGAGGTTAACGAACGAAACGAATGAACCTCCGCTTCTTTTACCACAAAACAAACCGCAGCGACTTTAGCTAAAGGGCTAAGTAAACTGTCGGTAAATACAATTACTGGATTTCCCCGCGCAGCAGCGTTATCAATTGTCTGTTGCGACTCATCCGCATAAGGATAAAAACTAATAACAATCACCGCATCTTGTTCGCGAATTAAATGCTCTTGATGCATACCGCCAACTCCATCTAATAGAAAGCAGCGTAGATTGATATGATTAAACAAATAAGCCATATAGTAGGCTATTGGGTACGAACGGCCCACTGCTTTAACATGAATCGAGTCAGCGCTAGCTAATATTGTTCTTGCCTGCTCGAGATCCTGTTGGCTAATGGTATTTTTTAAGGTGTTTAACGCTTGGCTGTTGGCTAAACTAAATTGCTCCAACAATGTAATGCCAGCATGTTCACCCGCTAAACTACTATCACCTTTTATTAACTTGATCCGCTCTTCATAATTAGGGGACTCTTGCAGCAGTTTGTTTTGAAACAGTTTCTGCATATCGCTAAAGCCAGAAAAACCCAATGCATGGGAAAATCTAATCAAGGTCGATGGGTGAACATTAGCGCTTTTAGCTATCACCGCCACGGTACCAAAAGCGATTTCGTTTGGGCTGTCTAACACATAGCGAGCAACTTGCTGTAATCGCTTACTCAATTCACTAAATTTTTCAGTAATTTGTGCATTTAACTGCTCTAATGCTATTGCTTGACCTGTCGAACCCATTATCCGTCCCTAACGTAGAATCATTACTAAACGTTCGTTGCTACCCCAGTTTATTGATTAAGCGGAGCTTTTATTATCACAAACACAACAAGAAAAAGAATATATTCTTCACCCATTGCTAATTTGGAATATACGTTCCAGAGCAATAGAAGACCACGTAGTCATTTTTGTGTCAACAGAATTTATATATTTTTTAAGCAGATCTAATCTAAAAATACGCCAGCAATAGCAATTGATAACCGTTCCATCTCAATAAAATATCGCTTTAGATCGGCCGAACATCAGGTTTTAATCGGGCTAGCCAACGCACTATTGCTTTGTTATCAAACAAAAACAACTACGATCAGATCCAAGTTTCGACATAGTCGCATCGCCTATAATAATTATTTAGTTTCAACCATTGATTACTTGGAATTTATATTCTAAATTATATGGGTTATGGGTGAAGTAGCAATTGCCCTCGCTAAAGAGCACGACAACATACTCAATAAAAAAAGCACTTAACTAATAAAGGAGATAACATGAAAACGATTAGAGTTGGTTTAATTGGCACAGGTTATATGGGCAAAGCCCACGCAATTGCCTTACGTTCAGTACCCGCGGTATTTCCGTTAAGTGCCAAGGTTGAGTGTGAAATGTTAGCAGAAGTTAATAGCGAGCTCGCTGCAGCCAAAGCAACTGAGCTAGGATTTAACCGTTCAACTGGTGACTGGCTTGAGTTAGTGAATGATCCTAACATCGATGTCGTTGATATTTGCTCGCCAAATTATCTGCATAAAGAAATGGCCCTAGCTGCAATTGCCGCTGGCAAACACGTTTATTCAGAGAAACCTTTAGCACTTAATGCTCAAGACGCGCTCGAAATGACTCTAGCTGCAGAATTAGCAGGAGTTAAAACACTGGTCGGCTTTAACTACGTTAAAAACCCTGCCAGTCAGTTAGCCAAAGAGATTATCGCCAATGGTGAAATTGGCGATGTGGTACATTTTCGCGGCACACACAATGAAGACTACCTCGCAGACCCCAAAACACCGTTTAACTGGCGCTTAAAGCGTGAGTTTTCTGGTTCTGGTACCTTAGGTGACATGGGCTCTCATATCATTAATATGGCGCAATATTTAGTCGGTGATATCACTGCGGTTAATGGCGATTTGCAAACCGTGATCACCGAACGCCCGATTGCCGATAAACCCGGTGAATTTGGCATTGTTGAAAATGAAGACCAAGCCCATGCAATGGTCCGATTCGCTAACGGCGCCATCGGCACACTTGAAAGCAGTCGCATTGCCTGCGGCCGTAAAATGGGCCTTACTTATGAAGTTACCGGCACCAAAGGCAGCATTATTTTCGATCAAGAACGTTTAGCTGAGTTAAAACTATTTACCCGTGGCGGCGATACCGCGCGCGAGGGCTTTAAAACTATATTGATCGGCCCAGAACATCCTGATTATAAGCACTTTTGTATTTCGGCTGGTCATGGCTTAGGGTATAACGATCAAAAAATTGTTGAAGTGCGCGACCTGATTGAAGGCATCGCCAATGACACCCCAATTTGGCCAGACTTTAGAGCCGCTTATGAAGTTAACTTAGTGGTTGATTGCATAGAAGAGTCTCATCGCTTAGGTCAGTGGGTAGACATTAAGCCGCAAGATTAGCCCTTAATGACTGTAGAGTCCGAAACGACGGCACTCAATATAAGCATATAAGTTTGAGGTGATTTGTCTGGCCGGGCATCCATGCTTCGCTCTACCTCCTACGTCCGTGTAGTCGTCGGCTCGGGCATCCATGCTTCGCTCTACCTCCTACGTCCGTGTAGTCGTAAACAAAAAAAGCGCTGAAAACTCAGTTTTCAGCGCTTTTTTTGTTTTCTAAATAATTACTAGGCTAATTACTTCTTCACTAACGAAGCATCGGTCCAGCTTTTTAGCAAGTCGCCATAAGCAATGGTTACGCCCTGAGGCTTTTCATTGGCTAGTTTAGCCTTTGGTGAACCAGGCTTGTTTAACCAGTAGCTACGATCGCGCTTTTCGTTCAACTTAGGACCACATTCGCCCTGTACATTGGCACGTTCTAAACGCATCATCACTTTGTCTTGCGCGGCCGCTAAACTATCTAGTGCTTGCTGTGGTGTTTTTTCACCACTGGCTGCTTCAGCGATATTTTGCCACCACAACTGCGCTAACTTTGGATAATCTGGGACGTTGGTACCAGTCGGTGTCCAATTTTTACGCGCTGGGCTACGGTAAAACTCAACCAAACCACCGAGTTGCGGCGCGGCATCAGTCATCGCTTGCGAGTTAATGTCAGACTCACGAATTGGCGTTAAACCGACTAAGGTCTTTTGCAGCGAAACTGTTTTAGACACCGTAAACTGAGCATATAACCAAGCGGCTAAACGACGTTTTTCAGGGGTAGACTTCATAAAGGTCCAAGAGCCGGTATCTTGGTAACCTAGCTTCATGCCTTCTTCCCAGTATGGCCCTTTAGGTGATGGTGCCATGCGCCATTTCGGCGTGCCATCTTCGTTAACTACTGGCAACCCTTTGTCCATCAAACTGGCCGTAAAGGCGGTATACCAGAAAATCTGTTGCGCAATATGGCCTTGTGACGGCACAGGCCCTGCTTCTGAGAACGTCATGCCTTGTGCTTGTGGCGGCGCGTAAGCTTTTAGCCAATCAACATATTTAGTGGTAGCGTAAACTGCTGCAGGTCCGTTAGTGGCACCACCGCGTGAAACGCTAGAACCTGCCGGACGACAACCTTCAACGCGAATACCCCATTCGTCAACGGGTAAACCGTTTGGTAAACCTTTGTCACCCGCACCGGCCATTGAGAACCAAGCATCAGTAAAGCGCCAGCCTAATGACGGATCTTTTTTACCATAATCCATGTGACCGTAAACTCGCTTGCCGTCAATGTTCTTCACTTCATTAGTAAAGAAATCGGCAATATCTTCATAAGCTGACCAGTTGACTGGAACTCCTAGCTCATAACCGTATTTAGCAAGAAATTGCGACTTTAAATCAGCGCGCTCAAACCAGTCAGCACGGAACCAATAAAGATTAGCAAATTGCTGATCGGGCAATTGATAAAGTTTGCCATCGGGACCAGTGGTAAAATCTAAGCCGATAAAATCTTCTAGGTCCAACGTTGGCAAGGTGTAGTCCTTGGCTTCATTGGCAATCATATCGGAAATAGGCACCACTTTACCGTAACGGAAGTGAGTACCAATTAAATCTGAGTCGTTAATATAAGCATCGTAAATATTACGACCTGACTGCATTTGTGTTTGCAGTTTTTCAACCACATCGCCTTCTTGAATTAAATCATGAATTACCTTAATCCCGGTAATTTCTTCAAAGGCTTTGGCTAAGACTTTAGATTCATAAGTATGAGTAGCAATAGTTTCAGACGCGACTTTAATGGTCATGCCTTTAAACGGTTTTGCCGCTTCAATGAACCATTTTAACTCTTCAATCTGCTGTTGTTTGGTCAAGGTTGAAATAGCAAACTCTTGATCCACCCATTTGTTGGCTGCTGTCAGCGACTCATCTGCGAGTGCTGACCAGCTTAATCCGATAGTAGACATCGCTGTCCCGAGCAATATGACTTTCATTAGTTTATTTTGTTTCATCATAAATCTCATTCTTAGATTGTAATTAGCTGCTCAATTTGTTCCAAACACCAAATATTAACAGCACGTTTGTCGGTATTTTCCGACCTATATTGCCCACCAAATTTGCTGACTTTAATTACTTAAAGCGCTGCAGTTGATCGAGCCTTTTAAACATATCGCGCCCAATAGAACGCCATATAGTTAAATAGATTACTGGAAACTAAATTAGCCCCAGCGCAAGACTACGGGTAGCCAAATAGCGGAAACGACCAGCGGAATCAGCAAGGTCATATCACTAACCGCTAAAAAGGCTAAGTGAATGTAAGCGCTGGTCAGCAAACCGATAAAAAATCGATCGCCACGGGTGGTACTAATCGGCAAAAATCCTTTGCGCTCGGTACAGGGCACCTTAATTTCATAAATGGTCATTGCTAATAACATCACGGCAATAACACTAAAAAAAGCAACGGTAATTGGGGTCCACGCCATCCAACTCATGATTATTCTCCTAACTCAATTTTTACCAATTGTATTAAACTCGGCCCAGAGCAAAGCCCTTCGCCACATGATTTCGGACAAACCACACCACTAAGATACCGGGGATAATGGTTAAGATACCGGCGGCGGATAACAAGCCCCAATCAATGCCTGCGGCACCAATGGTTCTGGTCATGATCGCTGAAATAGGTTTGGCATCGACCGAGGTTAAGGTTTTTGCCAATAGCAATTCTACCCACGAAAACATAAAGCAGAAAAACGCGGTAGTGCCGATGCCAGAACGGATCATTGGCAAGAAAATTCGGATAAAGAAACGACCAAAACCGTAACCGTCAATGTAGGCAGTTTCATCGACTTCACGTGGTACCCCAGACATAAAGCCTTCAAGGATCCAGACCGCTAATGGCACAGTGAACAAGCAATGGGCTAGCGCGACTGCAATGTGGGTATCGAACAAACCGACTGAAGAGTACAGTTGAAAAAATGGTAGTAAAAATACCGCTGGCGGCGCCATCCGGTTGGTGAGCAACCAGAAAAACAAATGTTTATCACCTACAAAGCGATAACGACTAAAAGCATAAGCAGCAGGTAGTGCCACCACTAAGGTAATCACCATATTCATCGACACATAAATCATCGAATTGACATAACCCATGTACCAACTTGGATCGGTAAATATGACGATGTAATTATCAAAGGTGAAATTATTTGGCCACAAGGTCAAGCTGCCAAGAATTTCGTCATTGTGCTTAAATGACATATTTAATAACCAGTAGATCGGCACCAACAGAAATAAAATGTAAGCGGTCATGCCGAGTGTTTTGCGTTTGTTTATCATGACATAATCCTTATTTGGCGTTATCTTGCTGATTAATAATGGTGAAAAACAGGTAACAGACCAACAACACGATTAAATAATAAATCAATGAAAAAGCCGCCGCAGGACCAAGATCGAATTGTCCAATTGCCATTTTCGTTAGCGCCTGACTAAGGAATGTCGTTGAGTTGCCTGGGCCACCACCGGTTAATACGAAAGGTTCGGTATAAATCATAAAGCTGTCCATGAAACGCAGCAGTACCCCGATAACCAACACATTTTTTAAACGTGGTAACTGAATGTAGCGAAAGACCGCCCACTTCGAAGCCCGGTCAATGCGCGCCGCCTGATAAAAAGCTTCGGGAATTGCCCGCAAACCTGAATAACACAACAAGGCAATCAATGATGTCCAATGCCACACATCCATGAGTAATACGGTAAACCAAGCATCACCCGGATTAGAGGCGTAGTTATAATCAATGCCTATTGAGTTAACCAACCAACCAAACAACCCGATATCTTCGCGGCTAAAGGTCTGCCAAATAGTGCCGACCACATTCCAAGGAATTAACAACGGAATAGCGACCAAAATCAAACACAAAGATGCCATTCGTCCTTTAGCTGGCATCATCAGTGCCACAGCTATGCCCAGCGGCACTTCAATTGCCAGCACCGAGAACGAATACGTAAACTGACGTAATAAAGAATCATGTAAACGAGGACTGCGCAGCATTTCTCGATACCATTCGGCACCCACAAAATACGAGGTGTTTTGATCAAAGATATCTTGAACTGAATAATTAACCACCGTCATAATCGGAATGATGGCCGAGAATGCCACCAACAAAAATACTGGCAGCACCAAAAACCATGCTTTGTTATTTTGAACCTTATTCATGAGTTAATACCTCCGATTCGACCTCAGCTTCTACCAGATATTCATCAACGTATAACTTGAGCCACTGCTCTGGAAAACTAATATAAGCCTTGCCCGCAGGCACGGGGCTATCTTCGTCAATCCTGACTTTGAGTTCACAGCCTTCAAGTTTTAAGCGTAAAATTTTGTAGGTGCCGAGATCTTCAACCCCAATTAAGTCACAGCAATAAGCATCGTCAGTCGGTTCGTCCCACACATGGATAAACTCAGGCCTAATCCCGACTTTTAGATTGGTGCTGTTGATGTTATCGAGCAAACTCAATAATTTCGGCTCAAGATTAACCGTGCTTTTGCCGAAACTGACCCCACCATCACAACGCTGTACTTCTATTAAATTCATCCCAGGACTACCAATAAAGTAACCAACAAAGGCATGATTTGGTCGCTCGAACAATTCACGTGGGCTGCCAAATTGAACAATTTTACCCTCGTACATCACCGCTATTTTTTCGGCGAAAGTCGAGGCTTCTAATTGGTCGTGGGTAACATAAACCATGGTAATATTGAACTGTTTGTGAATTTCTTTAAGTTTGCGACGCAATTTCCATTTCAACTGCGGATCAATAACCGTTAACGGTTCATCGAATAATATCGCCGAAACATCACTACGAACCAACCCTCGACCCATCGATACTTTTTGCTTTTCATCGGCGGTTAAATTACTGGCCCGGCGTTTTAGCAACGAGGTTAATTCCAGTACCTCGGCAATTTCCTGCACTCGGCTTTGCACCTGAATTTCAGGGGTTTTCATGTTGCGCAGTGGAAAGGCCAAATTGTCAAAAACGGTCATTGAATCGTAAATCACCGGAAACTGAAAAACCTGAGCGATATTGCGCTCTTCCGGCGGCACGTTATTGACCTCAACGCCGTCGAACAATACCTGCCCTTCTGACGGAGATAGCAGCCCTGACATAATATTAAGCATGGTGCTTTTACCACAACCCGACGGACCTAGTAGTGCATAAGCACCACCGTGTTCCCAGACGTGGTCCATTGCGCGAATTGCGTAATCACCTGGGTTTTTAGGATCTGAGCTGTAGCTATGCGCCAGCGATTTCAAATGTATTTCAGCCATTAGTCAGTTACCTCATGACACGTTGCGAAGGGGTTTGAATCGTATTGCCATCCAGATCAAACACAAAAAGTTTGTGGGTTGGCAAATAAACCTTAATTGGTTCACCGATCTGGTAGCCAATCACACCTTGTACTTGTAGCACCAATTCAAAATGGTCATTAACCACATGCATAAAGGTTTCGGAGCCACTAATTTCGGCCAACTGCATCCGCATGGATAATTCCAAATCATCATCATTTTTCGGTACCAAGCCAATATGACTCGGTAAAACCCCGAAGAAATACTCGCCCTCGTCGAGCTGACGCAAATCATGATCAAGCGGAAAGTGAACCGCTTCATCAAAAGTCACTTCACTGCCCTTAATCTGACCGCGTATAAGGTTGATTGTCGGCTCACTGAAAAGTTTGGCCGCTTCAATATTTTTAGGTTGACGATAAACCGCAGTAGCAGGCCCCGACTGAACCACCCGCCCCTCGTGCAGCAAGGTCGTGATGCCACCAAGTGCCATTGCTTCATTCGGTTCGGTGGTGGCATAAACGGCAATAGCATTACGCTCTTTAAACAAATCGCGTAATTCAACCCGTAATTCTTCCCGTAACTTATAATCGAGGTTAACCAAGGGCTCATCGAAAAAGATCACACAGGCGTCTTTAACTAAGGCCCGTGCCATTGATGTACGCTGCTGCTGACCACCCGATAGCTCCAACGGATAACGGTTAAGAAAAGGGGTAATTTGCAAAATGTCGGCCGTTTCTTTAACTCGACGCTCAATTTCTGAATCTTTTACCTTGGCTATACGTAACGGAGAGGCAATATTTTCCCAAACGGTTAGGTTTGGATAATTGATAAACTGCTGATAAACCATCGAGATATTGCGCTGTTGCACCGGCACACCTGTAACATCTACGCCGTTCATTAATATCCGGCCATTGGTCGGTTTGTCTAACCCGGCCATTAAGCGCATTAATGAGGTTTTACCGGCTAAGGTCCTGCCTAGCAATACATTAAATGACCCAGGTTCTAATGTGAGATTAACCTTATCGAGATGAATTTGGCCATCAACAACACGATCGACATTCTCTAATACAAGTGACATCTTCGTCCTCTCTCCTACTATGGCGTTATATAGTCAGTAAACTTTCAGCGTACTGCTAAACAACCTCTACTAATGCTCTAAGCTATGCATCAGCCATACCACGATTTAACAAAAAACCAACAAACTCAAGAGTAATTAACGTAACCAGTTGTTATTAATAACCAAATTAAAATTTTGCTGTTCCGCGATGTTTGGCTGAACAGATTGAACAACTTGTTCAATCTGTTCATTTTTTAACGCTAGTGAACAGTTTAATTGTTCATATTGAACAATCTTTGTTGAACAGCTCATAACAAACAACAACGACAAACATTTATTCAACCAACAAACAAAACCACAACACACTGTTATTTCTATAAAAAACATCTATGAACCACCAGTGTTTGTCGTTTTTAGCAGCTAATATGTTAATGGAACGTTGACGAATGATTCGAACATGCTCATTATTCATCAGCAAAGTAGCTGTAATCGAGTAGGTAAGTAATGAATGTTGCACGATTGCATTTTGTCTGACGGATCAAAAATATCCAGTAGTAGCAAGGAAGGTTAATGAGTAACGATCAAATTATTAAACAATCGTGGCAACGCTGCCAGCGCTTGGGATTAGATCCGTCGAGTAAACCTTCTTTGCAACGCTTAAGTCAAAGCGATCAACTCAACCTCGACGAGCAGTACAGCAGCTTGGTGCAAACTACTGGCACCGAGGTATTACCTTATTATCAAAATATTCTCGCCAATACCGAGTGTTTAATTGTGCTAGCCGATAATCACGGTCACGCATTAAATAGCTGGGGCGATCAGCGTTTTATTGGTTCGACTCATCAAGCAGCCTTTGCTAAAGGGGTTGACTGGCGAGAACAAAACAATGGTACCAACGCAATTGGCACAGCACTAGCCAGTGGCGAAGCCGTGCAAGTATTACGAGACGATCATTTTCTTAAAGCTAACCGCTTTATGATTGGTTCTGCCGCCCCTATTTTTGACGCAAACCGCACCCTGCTTGGTGTGCTTGATATCTCAAGCGATGCTTACTTACCACAAGCGCACACCCTTGGTTTGGTGAAATTAATGTCACAAAGCATTGAAAATAGATTAATTATCAACAAATTTTGTGCTGACAATTTTTTATTAACTTTTAATAGCAACCTCGACAACCTCGACAGCCAATGGTCTGGCTTAGTGGTATTTAACGAACATGGCACCATTATTTCAGCCAATCGTCGGGCCGAGTTATTGCTTTGTTATGATTTAGCATTAGTTAATATTACCGATGTGTTCGATCGCAGTTTGCCAGAATTGAAAAACAGCCCCGAGCAACTGCCCATTACTCTGCGAGCCTTAGACAAATATCAAATGCATGGCTTAATAAAGCGTCCGTCGCAGTCGACTATCGAGGCAGTCGATTTTCGCCAACCAAGTAACTTGCAGGCCAAAGCAAACCCAACTAACAGTGATTACATCAGTCTTGAGCAATTTAGCTTTGGCGATCCAAAAATCAGTCGTTGCATAGAACAAGCCCAGCGGCTGATCGATAAAGACATTCCAATCTTAATTCATGGTGAAACCGGGGTTGGCAAAGAAGTATTTGTTAAGGGACTGCATAACTATAGCCAGCGTAAAAATCACCTGCTAGTGGCGGTTAATTGCGCCGCTATTCCAAGCGAATTGGTTGAGTCCGAGCTATTTGGTTATGAAAAAGGCGCTTTTACCGGCGCCAACAATAAGGGCGCGATTGGCTTTATCCGCAAAGCGCACCGGGGGACGCTGTTTCTCGATGAAATCGGCGATATGCCATTAAAAGTGCAAAGTCGCTTGCTGCGTGTACTGCAAGAACGAAAAGTAACGCCACTGGGTTCAACCGAAAGTTATCCAGTTGATATTAAGCTTATTTCAGCGACTCACCGCAGTCTAAAACACGATATTGAACAAGGATTGTTTCGCCAAGATCTTTATTACCGAGTCAGTGGTCTTAATCTCGAGCTGCCACCGCTGCGAGAGCGAAGCGACCGCCGGCAGTTATTTACACAAATAAATCAACTGCACAGCAATAGCGTCCACTGTAATCAGCTGAGCGATGAAGTGTTAAATCTATTTATCAGCCATCCATGGCCGGGCAATATACGCCAACTGGTCAGCGTGATTAAAATAGCTCAAGCAATGGCGGATCAAAGCATGATTCAACCTTGGCACTTACCCGATGATTTTTTTGATGATCTTAAGCAAAGCAATCAACAGCAAACCAATCCTATTGCAATCATTTCAACGGATAACAACGAAGAAAATCACCGAGCAAGCAACAACATTAATAATAGTGAACTCGAGTTACACCAAATTTATAATCAACATAAAGGCAATATATCTAAAATAGCGCGTGCGCTTAATATTAGTCGAAATACCTTGTATAAACGGCTAAAACAACAAGGTATTCGCTAAAAGTGAAGCTAAATAAGCTCCTTACCTATTCACACTGAACTCGACGTACCGCGTGTAACCAACCCTCATAATATTTGTCACGACTGGTTTTGTCGATCACTGGCTCAAACCGTCGCTCTCGTTGCCACAATGTTTGCAGTGCAGGCAATGATTCGAATATTCCGGCTTGTAAGCCAGCTAAATAAGCGGCGCCGAGAGCAGTGGTTTCGGTAATTTGCGGTCGGTCAACCGTGGCCCCCAGAATGTCAGATAAAAACTGCATTAACCAATTATTGGCGACCATGCCACCATCAACCCGCAATGCGACTGGACGTTCGCCGTCATTTTCCATTGCTTTTTGCAAATCTTTGGTTTGATAACATACCGCTTGCAGACCAGCTGTAACAATTTCTTTAATACCCGTATCACGGGTTAAACCGAAAATAGCACCCCGCGCATTAGGATCCCAATAAGGTGCCCCCAACCCAGTAAATGCAGGCACCATATAAACCCCATGATCGGCTGATGTTTGGCACGCCAAAGGTTCGGTTTCAGATGCACTGTTAATTAAATGCAAACCATCTCGCAACCATTGCACCGTAGCGCCCGCGACAAAAATACTGCCTTCAAGTGCATAGGTTGTTTGTCCCTTTAAACGATAAGCGACTGTGGTCAATAGGCGGTTTTGCGACTTTAATGCCCGGTTTCCCGTATTGAGCATCATAAAGCAACCGGTCCCATAGGTACTTTTGGCCATGCCTTCATCAAAACATGTTTGGCCAAATAAGGCGGCTTGCTGATCGCCAGCCATGCCAAGAATCGGAATTTCACAGCCTAATAGGCTCGCCTCACAATGACCAAAATCATCGGCAGAATCCATCACTTGCGGTAATAAAGAGCGCGGAATGTCAAACAACTCTAACAACTCTTCGTCCCATTGCTGCTGATGAATATTAAACAGCATGGTTCTTGAGGCATTAGTTGCGTCTGTTCGGTGCTCACGCCCAGCCGTTAGTTGCCACAGTAAAAAACTGTCGACCGTGCCAAACGCCAGTTCACCGCGTTCGGCCCGTGCTCTAACCCCTGGTATTTCATCAAGGATCCAACGTAATTTAGTGGCCGAAAAATAAGGATCTATCAGCAAACCAGTTTTGTCACTAACCATCGACTCAAAACCGTCTGACTGCAATTGTTGACAGTATTGACTGGTACGTCTGTCTTGCCACACGATGGCACGGTAAACCGGTTCACCAGTTTTACGATCCCATACAATGGTCGTTTCTCGCTGGTTGGTAATGCCAATCGCACGAATGTTATCTTGGCCCAAATCCAATTTTTTAATCACTTCACGGCAAGTCTTTAAGGTTGTCTGCCAAAGTTCGCTCGGCTCATGCTCAACCCAGCCATCGTTGGGAAAGTGCTGCTCAAATTCTTGTTGGGCACTGTGCTGACTTTGCCCCTGAGAATTAAATAAAATAGCCCGAGAGCTGGTCGTGCCTTGGTCAATCGCCAAAATAAAATCAGTCATTCTAGATCCACTTTTCGTTAAGACGAGTTGTTAATCGCCATAGATTCTTTATTGTTCGTTTCGGTTCACTTTATATAAAATAAATGCAGATCACAAACATATGTCCAAATTTTCGCTGTTTTTATCAACATAATTACCGCATATCCGGACTAAAAAACAACAACTAAGCCAGCGCTAGTCCCTAAAACGATCACAGCAGCCCAGTACAAGAGCAAACTAAGTACTAGTCATTAAGATATTTATTGCCGCTTAATCATGCACTTTCAAAGAGTTTGAGTATATAATGAAATTTCGTTTAATTATCATAACAAAGGCAACTAGCCTTTGATCAGAGCAGCGTAATCAACATGACCCAGCAACAACGTCAGACATTAATTTTAGCGCAGATCCATCGTAACGGCTTTGCCTCAATTGATGAACTAGTCGCCCATTTCCAGGTTACGCCTCAAACTATCCGTCGCGATCTCAATCACTTGGCCAAGACCAAAAAGATCAATCGCCACCACGGTGGTGCTGGTATTGAATCGAGTACCGTCAATACTGATTACCAAACCAGAAAAATAATGGAATTGACGGCCAAAGAGAAAATTGCCGCGCAACTGGTGCAGATGATCCCTGATGGCGCGTCACTTTTTATTAATATCGGCACCACGACAGAGACTATCGCCAAGGCCTTATTAAGCCACAAAGATTTAAAGATAGTCACCAATAACCTCCATGTTGCAATGATCTTAGGCGCTAAAGCCGACTTTTCTGTCGTGATAGCTGGCGGTGAGGTCAGAGAGCGCGATGGCGGAGTTATTGGCGAAGCAACCGAAGAGTTCATCAAGAACTTTCGGATGGACTTTGGCATCATCGGCATCAGTGGCATCGACAGCGAAGGTTCATTGCTTGATTTCGATTATCGTGAAGTGCGGGTAGCTCAGGCAATTATTGCCAACTCCCGTCAAGTATTACTCGCAGCAGATCATTCTAAGTTTGGCCGTAACGCGATGGTACGATTAGGCAATATCAGCCAAGCCGATCATTTCTTTACCGATGCGCAGCCACCAAAGGCTATTACCCAAATTCTCAGCGAACACCAAGTTCACTTACACCTAGTTTAACCATCAATTGGCCGCCACGCCCTGCGCTTGACGGTCAAAACTGGTGTAAAAC
Organism: Gammaproteobacteria bacterium; assembly: GCA_013214945.1. Classification (NCBI taxonomy): domain Bacteria; kingdom Pseudomonadati; phylum Pseudomonadota; class Gammaproteobacteria; species Gammaproteobacteria bacterium. The sequence continues at coordinate 20,824 of JABSRT010000006.1, read as the reverse complement.
CATCACCAATAAGCTCTCTATTTCACATCTGCCCTTTACTCGTAATACTCAACTAACGCGCCTCAACATGCCCATCAATGTTCGTTTCTGATCGAAATTGTTTGATCTTGACCATTCTCACGGGTATTGTACTAAAAGTAATCGTTCATTTATCAAATAATAGTCAAATGCGATCGACGTTCGATCTTTGGCGACCCTAAGCAGGAGCAATAAGTATGAAACGCAGTGATGTTGATTTACTGGTGATCGGTGGCGGTGTTAATGGCACGGGCATTGCCCTAGATGCCGCTGGCAGAGGGTTAAGTGTTATTCTTTGCGAAATGAACGACCTTGCTTCGTCAACCTCGTCGAACAGCAGTAAATTAATCCACGGTGGTTTACGCTATCTTGAATATTATGAATTTAGATTAGTGCGTGAAGCGCTAGCCGAGCGTGAAGTGCTACTAAAAAAGGCGCCGCATATTATTCAACCATTGCGCTTCAGATTGCCGCATCGACCACATTTACGTCCTGCATGGATGATTAGAGCGGGTCTTTTTCTGTATGACAACCTAGCCAAACGCGCCACATTAAAAGGCTCACACGCCATAAAATTTGACGATAACAGCCCGGTTATTAGCAAGATAACTCGTGGTTTCGAATATTCAGACGCTTCAGTCGACGATGCTCGCTTAGTGGTATTAAACGCCATCGGAGCGCGCGACAAAGGCGCCAGCATTTTAACGCACACCCGTTGCATTGATGCAAAAAGGGTCGATGGTAAATGGCAGGTAACGCTGGCAAATAAAGACAACGGCGAGCAGCAAATTATCACCGCTAAAGTATTGGTCAATGCGGCGGGCCCTTGGGTGACCAGTTTATTCGATGATGCTTTACCAATAAAGTCACCGAAAAAAATCCGCCTGATCAAAGGTAGCCATATCATCGTGCCGCGGATCCATACCGAGTCTCAAGCCTATATTTTACAAAATGAAGACAACCGTATTGTGTTTGTTATTCCTTATGAAGAGCATTTTTCATTAATAGGTACCACCGACGTTGAGCATTTTGGCGACCCAGCAGCGGCCTGTATTTCAGAGCAAGAAACCCAGTATTTAATTGAAGTGGTTAACGATCATTTTAATCATAAAATTTGCGAACTAGACATTGTTGCTTCATATGCCGGGGTCCGCCCGCTGCTCGATGACGAATCTGATTCTCCCTCGGCGGTGACCCGTGATTATACCTTTGAGGTTGATCAGCCCGTCGGGCAAGCACCTTTACTGTCGGTATTTGGTGGTAAAATAACCACCTACCGTAAACTTTCAGAAGCAGCAGTAAATGGCATTATTGGCAACTTTCCTACAGCTGGCGGCGATTGGACCGCCGATGTTTGCTTGCCCGGTGGTAATTTTAACAACCTCCATAACTTGCAAGCGAGCCTGCAACGCCAGTATTGCTGGTTACCACACTCGTTAACCAAACGCTTAGCCCGTTCTTACGGTACTTTGAGCCACGATATCTGCATCGACATCAATTCGCTTGAACAAATGGGCCAGCATTTTGGCGCAGGGCTGTATCAACGTGAGGTTGAGTATTTAATCAATCAAGAATGGGCAATTGATCTAGCAGACATCATTTGGCGTCGAACCAAACTTGGTTTATTACTAACCCAGCAAGAACAAACCGTTTTAGCTCAATTTATCACTGAATTTAGTACTAAAAAAAAAGCAGCAGTCAGTGACAATAGCCTGCTAGAGTTCGCTGATGAACAAACTCTACCTCTACCTCAATCTCAAACCCAAAATTCTTACGCCTAAACTTACAGTATTGGATTAGGTTTAAGGCAGCGTTAATCAGCTGCCTTAAACCTAGGTTGTAACTACGATGAATCAATCTTAATACTAGCTCGCTAGACCTGCTCTTCGTTTTCTTTACACCTTAATCTACGCCTTCTCGATACGATGCTCAACATGACGCTAATCTCTGATAAAACAGTCGTAATTAGTCCAGAGTTTCTATTTTTAAGCGATATAATCGGCAATTGGTATTACTGTCACCTCACGTCTAGGGAAAGCATGTCTGACATCACTGTTACTGCTAACGAAAAATCCAACAACGGTTATACCTTGGTGTTAATAGCCGCAGTTTGTTATGGCATCCAGCCTTTTTTTGCTCATTTTATCTATGCTGACGGTGCCAACACCCTAGGCGTGTTAATTGCTCGTTTTAGCATTGCGATTATCTTGATGTTGGCTCTATTAAAAATTAGAGGGATTAAACTGCCTCGCGGACGATTATTGGTGCAATCTTTATTGATTGGGGTTGGTTATGCTGGCGCCGGTTTAGGCTATTACAGCGCCAGCCAATCAGCATCGGTCAGTTTAGCGATAATTTTAATGTTCAGCTTTCCTGCGTTTGTCACTTTGTATTCAATAATCTGGCTTAAAGAAAAGGCGACCAAAACCAAAATTGGCAGCATGTTATTGGCACTGTGTGGGGTATTTCTCGCAACAGATGGTCAATTGCAAGGCGATGTTAGCGGCATAGCTTGGGCGTTGTTTGCTGCTTTAAGTTATGGCTCAGCAATTATTTATGGTTCTCATCATACCCAGCCACAAGATCCTTTAGCGTCGGCTGGCGCTATTTTACTCGGTGGATTGCTCACTTTTATCATGGTGGTTTTAGTGCAAACCGTCACGTTGCCACAAAGTATTAATGGCTGGGCGGCTATGGTTGGTTTAGCGTTTATTTGCACAATCTTACCTATCGTCACTTTTATTAGTGGCTCGCCCAAGATCGGTGCTGCAGACGCCTCAACCTTGTCGTCGCTCGAGCCCATCGTTGCGGTATTAGTCGCTGTGAGTTTAATCGGTGAATCGGTCAGTTTAAGAATGGCAGCGGGCGGAGTATTAGTAATAAGTGCGGCTTATCTACTAAGCCGCCAGCAAAGTAGCTTAATCACTAAGACTAAGGCTAATAGATAAATTAATAGGCAAATTGCTCAAGCGTTGCACTGACGATAATTTTTTGTAATTTTGTCAGTGACTGTTCGGTGCTCTTTTTAAGTTGCTGATTAAAGAAAAACACCGGTACCAGTCCTTTAGGATCGAGCCATGTTTGATAACTTACCTTCGAGGCCGACTCTGAAGTAGCGGTGATCACCCAACGTGATGTTACATCACTAACCCGCACATACTTATCAGTTAACGGCCAGCGCTCACTGCACGAGGTTACCTCGATGGTCGTGACGTTTGGCTCAAATGAAGTATTAACACAGCTAACAAGTTCGCGCGGTTTAAACGGCCAGGGGCTATTTATTAAGGTTCGTAATAAAAACTGGCTGTGGTTATAAATGGTAAGAGTTTCAATTTTTTCTATTTCCTCAAGCCACTGCGTGGTTAGCTCTAGACTTGCTAACACTCTAAATACCAGCTCTTTTGACTTGTTCGTAGTAAACGTGGCATTAACCTGCTTAAACTCACTGTTTAAGTAAGGTGTTAAATAGACCTCTAATGAGCCATTCGAATTTTCGATTCGAGTATCAACCGTGGCGCAGCCGCTGATAGCAGCAAAAGAGAAAAGGGTTATTAACCTAACAATATAATTCATGATAAAACCTAACTGTAACGAAATAAGAGTTTGACTATAAAGTACATTATACGGCATCAATCGCTTAGGTAATATCGCTCGTGCCTTGTTTCGCGTCTCAGTGGCGAGATCACAGATTGCCCATGTTGAAGCTAAATATAATTGATATAATAATAGACGTAATGTTATATTATAACACATTGTTCATAGCGTATTACTAAAATGCCTTTTCACAGCCTTACAACTCAAAAATTTTGGCTTTCAGGACTTTTAGCACTTATTTTAGGGCTAAGCGCGCTGTCGCTGATGCACCAAGCTGAATTAGCCCATCAGGCTGATGAGAAACACCATTGCGCGTTATATGACACCATTAATTCGGCATTAATTGCCAAATCGTTGACCTTACCAATAACAACATTAGCCAACTGTATTTTTGCCACGGGCCTATTTGATGTTTACGTTGGCTCCTTTACACCTCCCCGGGCTCGCTCACCTCCTGTCTTTTGTAATATCTAACTTTATACTTTGTACCTTATCCCTTACCGATAAGGGATATTTTGATCTGAATTTTTCACCTTAGTGGCTGAAAAGTTTTGGGTCGTTTTATCTTGTTGAGTTTCAGCAGGATTGAATTTGGATGATATTATGACCGACATTTCATACGATGAAATTGCAAAAAAGAAAAGCCTTATTCGCTACAGCTTACTCGCTATAGTTGTTGTACTGTGCAGTATATTTGGGCTTTGGAGCAATCAAGCACCCCAGTCAAACCAGAATAAATCGAACACCCTAACCATCAGTGGCCCGTGGGAAATTTCTAGCTTAGAGCCCTCACAACAGGGCTATATCTTAACCCGAATGCAAGTATTAGAAACCTTAGTCAATGTTAGTAGCGCTGGCGAACTAACCCCTGGGTTAGCGTTAAATTGGCAGGCTAGTGACGACGGATTAAGCTGGCTATTTACCTTGCGCAATAATGTTGAATTCCACGATGGCACCTTAGTAAATGCTGCTGCCGTAGTCGCTAGTTTAGGCCATGCCCAACAAAAACATGGTGTTTTAAACAAAGCAGACATCGCGAAAATCACTGCGATTGGCAATAACCAAATTCGGATCACCTTAAGCCAACCATATATTTCATTAGCGGCATTACTGACTAACTATTCAACCGCTATTTTAGCCCCTGCTTCTTATAATGAATCAGGTGACATTAACGTATTGTATGGCACCGGTGCTTATCAAATTTCCAGCTTCTCGCCGCCTCATAAATTAACCGTGAAGCAATTTAGCGGTTACTGGGCGCAACAAGCTAAAATCCCTTACGCCACTTACCTTACAGGCCACCGAGCTGAAAGTCGTTTGTTACAAGCAAAAACTGGCGATGCAGATATTGTGTTCACCTTAGATCCTGCGATGTTATCGCAGTTAACGAGCAACCAAACGGTTAAGGTTCATAGCAACCTTATTCCACGTACCCTGTTTTTAAAACTCAATAATAGCCACCCATTATTGTCCGACATTAGAACAAGACAAGCGCTTGATTTAGCTCTAGATCGCCATTCTATTGCAACCAATGTGTTACATGCTCAGGGCTCGGAAACTTCTCAAATTTTGCCGCGCAGTTTTTCGCAATGGTATTTACCCGGCATAACCGCCAGCAAACTAAACTTAACCAAGGCCCAAGCTTTATTGAGTGAACAAGGCTGGCTTAAAAATGAATCGGGTCTATTGCGCCGTGATGGCCAGCCATTTAAATTAACCCTAATGACCTACGCCGACCGACCTGAACTAACGGTTGTTGCGACAGCAATTCAAGCGCAATGGGCAAAGCTTGGCATTGACCTTAAAATCAATGTTACCAATTCAAGCATGATCCCGGCTGGCCACCAAGATGGTACCTTAGAGCTGGCGTTAATCGCTCGAAATTTCGGTTCTATCGCTGATCCCTTCCCTATTATTAGCACTGACTTTTCTCATGGTGGTGGTGATTGGGGCACCATGAATTGGCATAATGCCCAAGTTGATAACGCGATTAACCAGCTGTCGCGCGAACATGATATGGCCAAGCGTTTCACCCTCAGCCAAACCATTGCCAAAGTAATTCATCAACAATTACCCGTATTACCAATCACGAGTTACACCCAGCATACGTCGGTTAATCAGCGGGTCAAAAACTTCAAGTTTGACCCCTACGAGCGTAATTACTTCATTAACCAAATGGTGTTTAAATAACTGATGTGGGCCTTACTAAAAAAACAATGTTTCCAGCTAATGCTGGTCATTTGGGGCGTTGGCACCCTTACCTTCGTGTTAATGCGCAGCTTGCCGGGCGATATGGCTTATCGCATAGCCGCCAGTCGCTATGGCCAAGACAATGTTGATTCGGCAGCCGCCGAGTTAGTGCGACAAGAACTCAACCTCGATCAAAGTATTTTAACCAGTTATTTAAGCTGGTTGACTGATCTTTTACAATTTAATTTGGGTAACTCCTTAGTCAGTGGACTACCGGTGATTGAGCTGGTTCAGCACCAACTTGGCCATTCTTTGTTACTGGCTATGTTCGGGATTATGCTGTCGGCCTTAATTGCTTTGCCATTAGGTGTTTGGTCGGCTCAAAAAGGGGGGGCGGTAAATACCGCGTTAGTGTGGTTATCAACAGCGACCAAAGCAATGCCAGTATTTGTGCTTGGTTTGTTGTTGATATTATTATTTTCATTGCAATGGCAGTTATTGCCAGTGGCAGGTTTTGGTACTTGGCAGCACCTGGTCCTGCCCAGCCTAACGCTGGCGATAAGTTTAGCGGCAGTGTCTAATCGCGTGGTGCATACCAGCACTCGCCAAGTGATTACATCGTCTTTTTATCGTTTTTCACGGGTCAAGGGGCTAAATGAAAGCCAAACCTTTGTCCGGCACGGCATTCGTAATATTGCGGTGCCGGTCGTGGCATTTATTGGCGTGCAATTAGTCAGTGTGGTCGAAGGCATTGTAATGATTGAATCATTGTTTTCATGGCCCGGCATTGGCCATGGCTTAGCCCACGCAATTTTTGCACGGGACATCCCGGTAATTCAAGGCTGCGCCCTAATGATGGGCGGATTATTCGTGCTGCTCAATGGCGTGATTGACCTATTATGTCATGCGATCGATCCAAGAGGACAACAAGAGCGATGAATATCAAAAGTAATATCTCAAAAACGCAACTACTCGGCCTGGTGCTGCTAATTAGTTTGCTGGTTTTCTCAGGTTTAGTCGGGTGGCTTTCTCCGTACAGCATCGACGAACAAAATTTGGCACAGCGACTAGCCTCGCCTGATAGCATGCACTGGCTGGGCACCGACAATTTCGGGCGCGACATGATGACTCGACTAGCAAGTGCTATTTTATTGTCATTTAGCCTTAGCCTGTTATGTGTTATCAGCTCCTTAATGCTCGGTGTCTCTCTCGGGGTGAGTGCGGCATGGATTGGCGGCCGGTTTGAGCAAAGCTTAAATATTGTGATCAACATTTTGCTCGCTTTACCAGGGCTAGTGCTGATTCTGATGCTAGTAGCAATGGCGCCAGGTTCATTTGCCGTGCTTTATCTCGCCATTTCATTAGTGCAATGGACCGAATATTATCGGGTGTCGCGCGCAATGACCCGCACACTCATCAACAGCCCACAGCTGCAGCTATCTGCCATGATGGGGTTTGGTAAATGGTATCAATTTAAGCGTCATATTTGGCCGACAATTTCACCATCCATCTTTACCATGGCGGCGTTTGGCGGCGCAAATGCAATTTTAACCATGGCTTCACTTGGTTTTATCTCGGTGGGTATTCAACCACCACTGGCAGAACTTGGCCTAATGAGTGTCGAGTTATTTCCTTATTACATTGAAGCTCCTTGGGTACTAGCGCAGCCGCTAATTGCCGTGGCACTCGTGGTTTTAGGTTTTCAACTTTTAGCAGGTAGCCAGCGTGAATCTATTAATTAATATTACTGATCTTTCGATCGCATCAGCCGAAACCGAGCTGTTAGAGCCGCTTTCGTTTAAGTTATATCAAGACCGTCCGATTACGATTTTGGGCCAAACGGGCTCAGGAAAAAGTTTGCTCGCCCAAGCGATTATGGGTTTACTGCCGAGTGAATTATCGATGCAAGGCAAGGTAGAAACATTTGGCCAAGCTCAAGATGCTGCATCACTTAAAAACCTGTGGGGCACAGACATGGTGATGCTGCCCCAAGAGCCTTGGCATGCGCTTGATCCTTTAATGCCAGCTTACCAACAAATTGCAGAAGTTCATCAGTATGTGCACCGTGTAAGTGAGCGAACGGCTTTTGATGCTGCGATTACCGCGCTAGCGAAGGTCGGGTTAAAAAGCAGTGCTTTTAAGCGTCCGGGACAACTGTCTGGAGGCATGGCACAGCGGCTTGCTGTTAGTGCAGCAACCGCTGGCGGAGCCAAGCTAATATTGGCCGACGAACCCACTAAAGGATTAGATATTAGCCGGCGCAACGATATTATTACGTTACTGAAAACGGCTTCACAGGGCGGTGGGCTACTGACCATCACCCATGATATCGAGGTTGCTCGTCAGCTTGCGGGTGACATTATTGTCATGAAACAAGGCCAAGTTGTTGAACAGGGATCTGCCGAGCAAGTATTACAGCAGCCCAAGCACCCTTATACGCAAGCCTTGATTGCTGCCGATCCGCGTCATTGGGATAAATGGCCACCCGTTAAAGGCACTAAACCAATCTTGCAAGTGACTAATTTAGCGATTGGCCGCAATAATAAAAGCCTCGCTCAAGACATTAATTTCACCTTACATGCCGGTGAAGTAATGGGCGTTGTTGGAGATAGCGGCTGCGGTAAAAGCACCCTAGGTGATACCTTGCTTGGCTTGCTTTCGCCTATTGCAGGTCAAGTAACTAAGCAGGTTGAACAGCAAAAATCACATCGCTGGTTAAAACTGTTTCAAGATCCGCCAGCGGCTTTTACCTCAAGTGTCACCTTGGGCACCTTGCTCGACGACCTAATTAAGCGCCATAAATTAGACCCGAAAAAAGCGGTGTCTTTAATGAAAAAGCTAAAGTTAGCACCGCAGTTACTGACCAGACGCAGCACCTCAGTGTCAGGTGGTGAATTACAACGCTTTGCTATTTTACGGGCATTAATGCTTGATCCAGTGTTCTTGTTTGCCGATGAGCCAACCTCTCGACTAGATCCAATCATTGCGCAAGAGATCACCGAGCTATTGATTAACCTAGCCAGAGAACAAGGCTGCGCTTTATTAATGGTCAGTCATGATCCGAACTTAATCGCCAAGCGATGTGATTCGGTGATTGAATTGGGGCATTGATAAAATGGGTTATGTTGTACTTTAAGTGTGGCTACCAATAAAGCTCGGTGAATATTTGATGTGCTAAATATATTTTCTTACTATTAAGCTTAGGTGTAAGCACACCAGTTACTTTTCTTTGCTTCGCCAAAGAAAAGTAACCAAAAGAAAGGCGACCCGCGCTTTAGTTGCTTATATTCAATAGAATAGCCGTCTTAACGAAACCGCTTTTTATGCGTGTCCGGCTTTGGCATCCTGCGTCACTCTAACTACGGCATCCTTGCCTTCGCCAGCGCAAAAAGCTAAAAAATCGTCCCTGATTTTTTCTTCTAACGGCCATCCTATTGAAGCAACTAACATCGGGAAGTATAACCAAACTCTACGTTCTAAAAGTTGTAACTATCCGAATTAAAGTAGCGGTGTTATTAACCACCTTCTAATCCGCAAAATTCATTATTACACCAGTGCAAACACGCCAATAATGATGACTAAAATAAAGTAAGGAAAAGTAACCGTTGGTCGCAAGGCTTGGCGGGCATATTCTTTGATTAAACCGACCGTTGATGGTCTAGATTTACGGTAATTGAGATGATAGCTATACGCTGTTGTCACCACGCTATCGTTGACTGATATCAGCTCCATTTCCAATGCCAATAAACGCTGCTCTATTCTTGCTTGAACCGTTTTCCAAATAGCATCTTGCCCCCATAATATCAGGGTAATTATCAGTAATATTGCGTCACACCGGTTAAGCCAATACGCGAGACAAAACAGCGTGATAGTGACTAACTTGATATATAACGAGTGTTTTTCATAACTGTCGCATTGGTTTTGCAGCAGCTGCCATTCATTAGCTAATTGAGCTTGGACCATTTCATTGTCTTAATCAGTTGATTTAATGTCTATTGATTAAAGGTCAAACTCGCTGATTTGGCAAAAATAATACGATGATTAAAAAAAGCTAAAACGAATCAGCGTTTGCAGGGCTAGGATGGTCAATAGCCACTTTAATAAATGTAAAAAACGATCAGGGTCGACTTTCTTACGTATTATTGTGCCGATGAAAGATCCGATAAACGCGCCAATAATCGCAAAAATAATCGAATGGATATAATCCCAAAACACAAAACCGAAAATAGCATAAGTCACTACTTTCGCTAAATTAACAAAACTGAGCATCAGCGATGCAGTCGCAATAATTTGATCTGGGTGACTCAGTTTTTTCATCAGTAGCGTAATAGCTATAGGGCCAGGCGCACCAACAATTAAACCTAAACCGCCCTGTAACATGCCAACTACAAAGAAACTTTCAATCTTGCTGAGTAATTTTTCAAATGACTTAACCCACAGACTTAATAACAAATATATCGCAATAATTACCGGAATATATTTAGTTGAAAGGCTAGTTAACACCAGCGAAAATAACGCAATACCGAACACGGTGCCAAATATAAACCAGGGTACCAAAGACCAAACGACATGACGATACGACAACATTAAGCGCGAAATATTACTGCCCAGCTGTGTAATGCCATGAATTGGCACCACGGCGTTAGCCGGAACAAACCACGGCAGCATCACCACCAAAACTAAACCGCCACCTAAGCCGAACACGCCAGCAATGGTTGAGCTAAACGTGGTGAGAAATACCAAGCTGACATCATTCAACGTAATAGAGCTGAGTATTGTGCTAATACTATCAATCATTTGCATTAATAATTAAGAAGTTGGGTAACTGATGCTACCTCAACAAAAGCAGCGATTGAATAAGTTTTTATGCACAGTATTACGTTAATTAATAAGCAATTAAATAACCGATAACCAAAACAGTTTCGCTATCGGTTACTCACATAAACAACCAGCTTATTACATAAATTGGTTTAAGTTCGCATTTATCTCGGTGCTCTCTTCCTCGTTAGCCCCGTCTAATAGTGCTTCTTGAATCATTGAGTTAATTCGATCTTTACGCAAGATAAATAAATCGTGTAACGAGTAGGTGATAGGTAAACGCTGCGCCGGATCTACTTCGACCAACAGTTTAATTAACTCACCTGACTGCTTAGGCAAGGCTAATACCATGTTAATCGCTAAATCGCTGGCCTTAAGAGAAGAGCCCTCAAGCATGGTTTCGATTAATTCGGCAGGATCTCTAGGTTGTTGTGCCAATGCGACTAGCAGTAGTTTTAATTCAGGATCGGCGATGTCTGATAAATTAGTGTCGATGCGCGAATCTAACTCTGCAGAACCAGTCTGCTGCATGCTCATTTGATAAGGGCCAGCCTCTTGTAGCGTTTCAGTACGGACAAACACCTTACGTATCAGCAAAAATACAATCACAAATACATGAATCGCGATCAGGAAATAATACAGCCAAATGCTGCTAAATTCGGTCATTAAGAAACCTGCCACAATCGGCCCGATTACCCCACCAACCCCAAGAATTATTTGCATGGTGCTGGTTGCTGGCATGGCATCTTTAAGATCGATGTGGTCAAAGATTTGTGTGACGGCTAATGGGAACAGTGCAACACCAGAACCACCTGACACTAAGAAAATGACCACTAATACCTGAATTGGCATTGGGTAAAAATACTCAGCAACAATCAGTAAATTACTGATAATACCCATCATCATCAAACCAGAAGTAACGATACGTTTATCGTATCGGTCGGCCAGCCAACCTGTCGGGATCTGGGTTAGCAACCCACCCATTTGATATGAGCCTAAAATTAGCGATAGCCATATACCCGAGACACCATGGTCATAGGCATAAAGTGAAATTAACGAGACACTGGTGGCATTGATCAAACCGGCACAAAAACAAGACATCGTCGCTGACGGTGAATAGCCCCACAGTTGCTTTAACGACATCGCACTGCTACGTTCAGGCAACTCGGGCAATGGCAGCCGGCTCATCGACATAATGATTAGTGCGATACACAAAAACACCCCGATTAGGCCGAACAATCGTGGATCTTGCTCGTTCGATAAACTAAACAGGAAAGGTGCAGCGCCAAAACCAATGGCAAAACAGATCTGATAAATACCAAAAACTTTACCACGGTTACTTTTATCACTAAGAACGTTGAGCCAACTCTCCAGAGTAATAAAGTTCGTAATAAAACAAAAACCAGCGATTATTCGCAGACCACCAGTAACCCAAATATCATTGGTGTAACTGTGGATAACGGCCACAATTGCCAATGCTGCCGCCATGGTACAAAACGCCCGGATATGACCAGATCGAATAACAACCTTAGTGCCAAATAGTCCAGCCATAATAGAGCCAACGGCAAACATACTCATTGCCATACCTATGTCTGTCGCTGAAAACCCACCATCTTTTAGACGGATAGGGATCATCACGAAGAACAGGTTAATACTGATAGCAACAGCAAAAACAGTAATTAATATCGGTCGAACACGGGTAATAATATTGGTAGTCATAAGTTACGCAACAATTTAAGTTAGAAATAGCTTGGATTTGAGCAGGCCACAATTATAGCTTATTTTTTAGCCCAGTCTAATATTTTGTAGTAAAATTACAACATATTGAGTTATTCGCGGACAAGTGTAAGTCATGTAATTGTTTTGAAATAAATTTATATTTAACGATACCCCACCGTAAATTGGACTATTAACCACAATTAACTCGCCGGTACCTTTGAATCGATTTGGGATCAGACACTATAAACTGTCTGTTTAATAGCTAACGTCACTTATGATTTTTCCGCGACATAATCACTGCGTTCAATGTTGTATTTTTGCAACTTGACATAAAAGGTCCGACGTTCCAATTTTAACGTCTCTAATATCGCACTGATATTGCCTTGATGTTGACGCAATGCATCAATTAATAACGCTTTTTCGTAGTGCTCAACCGACTCTTTTAGCGAGCCGTTATTGGCGTCAAAATTAATGCCTGCACCAAAAGACGCTAAATCGGTTAAGTCTTGCTTGCACTGCATCACGCAACGGGTCGCAATATTAATGAGCTCTCTGACATTGCCGGGCCAATCATGGCTGAGCAATTGCGTTTGCAATTGTTGGGTAACTCCGGGCCATTCAATATTAAATGCCTTAGCAAAAGTTTGGGCGTAATGTTCAAACAACAGCACAATGTCTTCTTTGCGCGTTCGCAGCGGTGGTAACTGAATTTCGGCGACTTCGAGTCGATAATATAGATCTTGGCGGAAATTATCGTTGTCTTTAAGTGATTCTTTAGTCGCAGAAATAATACGAATATCAATCGCCCTTGATTCATTAGCCCCTAAAGGTTCAATGACATTTTCAGACAGTGCCCGTAATAATTTTACTTGCACGTTAAAGGGAATAGATTCAACTTCGTCGAGAAATACGCTGCCTTTGTCGGCATATTCTAATTTACCAACCCGTTTTTGCTGGGCGCCACTAAAGGCCCCTTTAACGTGACCAAACAGCTCTGACTCGATTAAGTCTTGCGGAATAGCGGCACAATTTAGCGCGACAAACTTAGCCTTTTTACGCGGGCTAAAATCGTGTAAACAGTTAGCAACCACCTCTTTGCCCGAACCAGTTTCACCATAAATTAACACTGGCACGTCGAGTTGGGCCAAGCTCAAAATTTGCTTTCTAATTCGCACCATCGCCGGAGAAACACCAATTAAACGATGCTCTATTGCGTTCATATCGGCCAGCTGACATTCCAAATCACGCTGCGATAAAGTTAATGAGCGTTTTTCCATGGCCCGATTAACACTTTCGCGCATTCGCTCTGGCTCAAAAGGTTTCTCGATAAAGTCATAAACGCCTAGTTTCATCGCGTCAACCGCTTGCGAAATATCGCCATGGGCCGTCATCAAAATAACCGGCAAGCTCGGATCAATCGCCATCACTTGCTCAAGCAATTGCATGCCACTCAGCCCTGGCATTTTTATATCGCTAATAATCACCCCGGGGAAATCGGCGCTAATGAACTTTAATGCTTTTTTAGGATCGCTAAAGGTATGAACTTTATTGAAATACAGCGACAGATAATCGGCAACATTCACTAAAAGCGAGTTGTTATCGTCGATCAAGACAATGTCCCTCGCTTCGTTCAAACAGCCAGAGCTGCGTAATCTATTTGTCATTGTTGTTTATCCTTTGTCGCTGTCGCATTCGGTAACCAAATTAAAAATCGGGTACTGTTTTGATCATAAGCTAGCTTAATCGTGCCGCCGCTGTCTTTTATCGCATTTTTAGCCAGTGCTAAACCAAGCCCTAAGCCTTGATCGATCGTTTTAGTGGTAAAGAATGGTTCAAATAAATCCTTTGCAACATCGCTGCTCATCGCGCCGCCATTATCTTCAATAATGACTTCAACTCCTTGTGCTAGTTGCTGCGAACTAATCCTGACCTGTGGCGCTGCAAGGTCTTCTGTCGCTTCTATCGCATTCTTTATTAAATTACTAAAAGCCATTGTTAACATCACACTATTACCGCTCACCAGCTCCAAGGACGCTGACAAATCACTTTCAATAATGGCTAAATCAGTCGGTTGAACTTGATCAATCACTCGCTGTAATAGTGGGTTAATTTCTAACTCAACTAAAGGTGAGTGACCACGATAGCTAAAGGCTTTTAGCTGCACAATAACGTCTTGCATATGATCACACAGTGGCGCCATGTTATTGATGGTGTCACCAATGCCAGCAATATCGTTACGTTGCTTTTTAATCACAATGCTAGCCAACGCGGTTTTAAACGCGACCACTGGCTGGCTTAATTCATGGACAATGACAGCGGCCATGCGGCCCAACACAATCATTTTTTCTTCTCGAATTAATTCTTTTTGCAATACCTCTAATTCTTTAGATCGTTGTTCTACCAAGCTTTCAAGTCGATTATTAATGTATTGTAATTCTTGTTCAACCTTGGTTCGTTTGGTGATATCAACCACGGTAACTAAATATACCGACTCATCAATATTAACCGATCCAACGGAATACATAATAGGCAGCGCCACTGAGTTTTCATTTTCGATCACGGTTTCAACAAAACCCGCCGTAAAATGACTCAACTCATCGTCGGTAAAAATTGAACCAATAAACTGTTGAATCGGCTGGCCTTCAATCAGCAGTGCATTCTTGGTGATCATATTTCTAAAGATCGGATTAGCGCTAAGGATAAGCCCTTGACTGTCTAGTGTTAACAACCCCACTTGAGTATTGTCGATAACAGATTGTAGCTGAGTGCGTCGACGCTGGTTTGATTGCTGCTCACGTTGCTTGGCGTATTCAAGCACATGCTTGTGCTCAAGCGCGATATAAATACTCAATAAAAATAGCCCAATCACCAAAGCGCTATACAAGGTTTTAATCAATACGGCGCTATAAGGCGAGCTAGCATAAATGACCCAGCTTTTACTGCTCCCGCGATCAGAGGCCGCTAAAGGCAATGAGTTAATCAAATAATAACTTTGATCTATCTGCCACAAATCAAGCGCGAGCCAATCGATTTTTATTTTCTGCTCCACGATATTCTTCGGCACATGATTGGCAAATTGCTGCTGCTGTTGGATCAGCTTAATTTGATTAACGCTCAAGTGAGTTAGGCTGCCATAAAGCCACGCTACCTGATTCGACATTAATATAACCTCGTCACTGTTGGTGATAAATATATTGGTGTGCGCACTATTCCACGAGTTATCGATTTGGCTTGGTTCTATTTTTACCGTAATCACCCCAACCCGATTTTCAGAGTCCGTTACCTTAGCTGACAAAAAATATCCGGGAATACCAGAAGTAACACCTACCCCATAATAACTACCGGCACCGTAAGTAAGGGCGTTTTTAAAATAAGGCCTAAAGTGGTAATTTTGGCCGATGAAGCTCGATTGCACATCATAATTACTTGAAGCAATAACCAAGCCTTGATCATTCATTAAATAAATTACGCCAACCCCAGCCGTTTCTTTCATTAATTTCAGCAACTGATTAAGCTGGCCGCTATTGTTATTAACTTGATTTGTTATTTGATAGGCGGATTTATTGGCTAATATCTTGGGCAAATAGTGGTAACGCTGCAGTGAGCCCGAGAATGATTTTTCAAGTAAATTAAGCTGCTGTCCAGCGGCGAACTGTTGATCTTTGATCCAATAGATGTGTGCCATTAAGACTAGAATTGGTAAAGCTAAGAATATGACAACTTTAGTATTGGCCGAACGCATACAACCCCTTAACTCGCTAATTTATTGTTTTATTTATGACGACTAGCAGCCGCCAATTGCGCACTATATTGAGAGTTAACATCACCACAAGTCAACCGTAAAAAGCCCCTTGTCTTTGATCAAAGACTCAGCGCGTTAGTTTTTGTGAAAAATATTTCACAGGCCCTACCAACAATATGAACAAACATTCACCGCCACACTTTTAATCACCTATATAACAATGCGTTAACTATGGCACGAACTGTGCAAATTAAACAACGCTCGTAATGAAACACCGATAATAAATTTTGCGCTGAGCCATACCCTGCTTAACGCCACTAATTATTACCAGATATAACAAAAAATATTACCGATATAACACTAACAACAAAGAGATAATTATTATGAAGTTATTTAAGTATTTATTAGCACCTATTGTCACCATTGGCCTGTCGTCTGGCGCAATAGCTGCCGAAGAAAAGCGTTCTTATTTACTCGCCACCGCTTCAACTGGTGGCACTTACTACCCGGTCGGTGTTGCCATTTCGACCTTGGCAAAAATCAAATTAGAGCCTAAACATAAAATATCAATGTCAGCTATTACGTCGGCAGGTTCTGGCGACAATGTTAAGTTGCTAAGAGACAACGAAGTTCAATTTGCTATTTTGCAAGGTTTGTACGGCGCGTGGGCTTGGAATGGCGAAGGTCGAATGGCCAAACAAGGTCAACAACGTCATTTCCGCTCGGTCAGCATGTTATGGCAAAACGTCGAACATTTTGTGGTTAATAATAAAGTAGTGAAAGGCGACGAGTTAAGTGCGATTAGCCAAATGAAAGGTGAGAAGTTTTCGATTGGTAAGAAAAACTCTGGCACTGAAGGCTCAGGTCGCCATATTTTAGGTGCGATGGGCATTGATGTTGATGGATTCTCTACTGTTCATATGGGTTACGGTTCAAGCGCTGGCGCAATGCAAGATGGCCGTATTAAAGGCATGAACATTCCTGCAGGCGTTCCTGTTAGTGCTATCACCCGTGCATTTTCAAGCCTAGGCGATGACATTAAGGTGTTAGATGTTTCTGACGAGTCATTGACTAAAATCAACAAAGACTTCCCATTGTGGACGCGCTTTACGATTGACGCAGGTACTTATCCGGGCCAAGACACCGCCATTAACACGATTGCGCAGCCAAACTTCTTAGCGGTTAACGCTGATGTCGCTACAGCGGATGTTTATAAGATCACTAAAACGATTTATGAAAACCTACCGTTTTTAAACTCAATTCACAAAGCGACTAAGGCAATGAGCGCTCAAAAAGCGATTGCTGGTTTAACGGTGCCGCTACACCCTGGCGCGATTAAATACTATCAAGAAATCGGTTTAACTATCCCTAAACACCTAATGTAATTCCTTGCTTCACCCCGGTAGCTAACGCTATCGGGTCATTTATCTCATCTAATTAAAGTTGGCTGCTATGTTGTCTCAAAATTCTCCGGTAATGGAAAAAGCCATTTATTGGTTAGCGATCACCGCTAGCCTGTTCCATATATTTTTAAACTATTTTGCTTTTCTTCCCGAGAACTGGGCAGCAGCACTGCACTTTTCATTTTTTGGTAGCTTGGCAATTTTGATGTATATGTCGGGCACTTTTGTACGAATTTTTTTGTTGGTGTTATTGGTTGCCAGCACCTTGTATGTGATCCCGTTTGAAGATTTGTTATACGACCGTGGTCAGGAGTTTATTGTCTCCGATTATATTTTTAGCTCGATTACTATTATTTTGGCGCTGTTTTTAACCTATCGCGTGGTCGGCTGGTTTATCCCCTGCCTGATTATTTTAGCGCTAACCTACATTGCATTCTGGGGTAAGTACGTGCCCGGCATGTTTAACTTCCGTGGCTTATCATGGGAGTCTGTTTTATTTCGCAGTTACTTTAGCCCCGACGGCATGTTTGGCTCGATCGCCCAAATATCTTGGACCTTTGTTTTTATGTTTGTGCTGTTTGGTGCCTTTTTGCAAACTTCTGGTGCCGGCAACTATTTAATCCACGTTTCAGCTCGACTCGCGTCACGTTTTCGTGGCGGTCCGGGATTAGTCGCCGTTATCGCATCTGGCGCGATGGGCTCGGTCTCAGGATCTGCAATCGCCAATACCGCCGCTACCGGTGTTATTACTATTCCGGCAATGCGCAAAGCGGGATTCTCTCGGGAGTTTGCCGCGGGTGTTGAAGCGGCGGCCTCGACTGGCGGTCAGTTAATGCCGCCGATTATGGGCGCAGGGGCTTTTATAATGGCCTCGTATACGCAACTGCCTTATTTAACCATTATTAGTGCCGCCTTGTTGCCCGCACTGCTTTATTACCTAACGGTCGGTTTCTTTGTTAGGGCCTATGCGATTAAGCACAATATCGACTCATCTGACCCGCAAGCTCAAGCAGACGCAACTGCAGAGCCAAACATTGAATATAAAAATGGCTGGCGTCATCTGGTGGCAATTGGGGTATTAGTTGGGCTGTTAATGTCGGGATATACTCCGATCTATGCCGTTGGTGCCGCCATTGTGTCTATTATCACGTTGTCTTGGATTTCAGAAAGCCCAATGAAATTAAACGACATTGCCGACTCATTAGCCGAAGGCGCTAAAGGCATGACCGTGACTGCTATTTTATTAGTCACTATCGGGCTACTGGTTAATGCCGTGACGACCTCTGGCATTGGCAATACGTTCTCATTGATGGCGGTTGATTGGGCTGGCGGCAGCCTGATTATTTTGTTACTGCTGATTGCGATTTCGTCGTTAATTTTAGGCGCAGGACTGCCAGTAACAGCCTCTTATATCATTGTCGCGACCTTGTTAGCGCCAGTGCTAAGCGATTTAATTTCGATGAACATGCTGCAAGAGTTACTCGCCATGGGCGCGAACTTGCCGCAAATGGATATGTTAACCAGTTTAATTCCCGGCCTCGCCGATCCTGACATTCCGGTTAAAGACAGCCTATTAGCGTTAGCGCCCGATACTCGACTGGTGATTTATGAAATGACCTTAGCGCCGGAGCTGTTATTGTCGTCTTTATTAGCCGCTCACCTCATTATTTTCTGGTTGTCGCAAGACAGCAATGTTACCCCACCAGTCTGTTTGGTTGCTTACACAGCAGCTGGCATCGCAGAAGCGTCGCATTCTAAAACCGCATTTTGCGCTTGGAAGTTAGCTAAGGCATTGTATATTGTGCCGGTCTTAATGGCCTTTTCCGGCCTGATCATGGGTGACTGGGTTGAGCGTATTTATCTATTTATGTTCTATGCCCTAGGTCTGTATTGTATAGTTTGTGCATGGGAAGGCATCATTAACGCTAAAATCCAATGGTACCAGCGAGTATTGGTCGGTGTGGGCGGCTTGCTCTTGTTATGGCCGCTTGAACAAATCGTGATTAAAATTGTCGTGGTTGCCGTGTTAATTGCATATCTGGCGTGGGACAACGTTCAATATAAGCAGCATAAACAGGCAATGCGCTCAGTCCAGTCTTAATATTATGCAAACAAATTAATCTTATATGTCATCACTTACTGGTAAGTGATGACTGTTTATCGGTTATTACTGGGCAGAGTCTTGAAAATGTTGATCTGTAATTTGAATTATTTACGGTTTAAAGGACAGGTGCTAAGACCGATTATTTTATAAATAGGACAAAAACCAAAAAGCCCCGTTACTATCGGCACAATTCCTATCAATCCCCACGCAGTCATCGGTCCAACAATGGTAAGACTTAACAATACCGTGCCTAAAATAACGCGTATAACGCGATCTAACATGCCTTCGTTTTTCATGACAAATCCTCAATGATTAATTATTCGATTTAAATTATTAAACATTGAATACAACAGTTCAGTGACTTAGTTACATAACGAAATAATCAGCCCCTAAATAATGGGATTTTTAGCTATTTCCCTGAGGTTCGCGACATCAATCACTGTGATTTTTGAGCGATTAAGCATTACTATATTTTTATGCTCTAATTCTTTTAAATGCCGACTAACAACTTCACGAGCAGAGCCTATTTCAGTCGCAATCGCTTGATGGGTAATTTTTATCGTTAAATTAGGCTGGCAGGCTGCTAATAAATATTGGGTTAAACGCTGTTCAACACTGGTTAAATTGAGCTGCTCAACCAGTAAAATTAACGTACTTAATCGCTCACTAAAGCTATTGAAAACAAAGGCTCTAAAATCTGAGTTTTGATCGATGTATTTATCAAATTTATGCTTGGGAATTACTTTTAATGTAACCTCACTTTCGGTCACCGCTTGCGCCGGATAACTCTTATTGGCTAATAAACAAGAGGTGGTAAGCACGCACATTTGCCCCGGTTTTATATGATATAAAACCACTTCTTTGCCAACACAGGAGCGCGAAAACACTTTAATGCTGCCGCTAATAACTACAACATACTGCTGACAATCATCTCCTTGATTAAACACTATTGTATTGGCCGCGAGCTTGACCTGCTTGGCATGTTCAATTTGGCTAGGGTATGGCATTTAAAGTGAACTCCATGAGTAAATAACCAGAAGACCAGATAAGTGAATTAGTCCTCTGACGGTTATCAATACTTATACCACAACATCAAGTTGTTAACATTTAGAATAAAAATGGGATATTCTGCTGCCTAGTGATAACTTTTAGTTATACCAATTGCATTTAATAATTGACCACTTGTGCTAGTTTAAATCAACAATAAGGCTACCGCGTCCTGCTCGCGCCCCTTAT